>JAIFMU010000082.1 GCA_020048285.1 bacterium
ACGCATGCAGAACCCCGTGGCGGCAAACGGTCACGACACTCTACGCATGCAGAACCCCGTGGCGGCAAACGGTCACGACATGATCCTGCGGTAAAATTCGGTAATTCAAAAACTCTACGGAGCGTTCAGTATCATTTTGTGTCAGTTCGATATAAATTATTCCCATGAAAATACTCAGGAGGATTCCTATGGACTGCAAGAAAATCGGTTCGCTTATCTATTCGCTTCGCAAAGAAAAAACGCTGACACAGAAACAGCTTGCCGATCTTGTTTTTGTCAGTGATAAAGCGGTATCAAAATGGGAACGGGGACTTGGCTGTCCCGATGTGACTCTTCTGCCAGCGCTTTCGGAAGTGCTGGGGACTGCAATAAAAGAACTTCTCGAAGGAGAACTTATGCCAAACAAAAAAGATACCGGCGATCTGCGCAAGGTGATATTCTACGTCTGCCCACAGTGCGGAAATATTCTTACCAGCACCAGCGAAGCATCCATAAGTTGTTGTGGAAGAATCTTGCCGTCACTTATTGCGAAACTTGCGGAAGATGATCATGCCCTTATAGATGAGGTGTTCGACTACTATCTGAACATTTCGGCGAATCACCCCATGACCAAAGAACATCACATTGCTTTTATGGCAATTGCCACAACTTCCACGGTGTGGGTTCACAAACTCTATCCAGAATCGGAAGCGGCGGTGGATTTCCCCGATGTTCATTCGAGAGCCACATTGTATGCGTACTGCACGGTTCACGGTCTTTGGTCGAAACCGTTGAGACGGTAGGATTTTACATCGTGTGCCGACATGGGACGAAATCCTGTTTATTCGTTTTTCCGTAGAGACGTTGCATGCAACGTCTCTACAATGGTACGATAATGATCAAATCTGTAAAAAGGACCAAATCATGTTGTACTGTAACAAATATCGAATTGAATCGGCACGGCTGCCTCATTGGGATTATCGTTCAAACGGTGCTTATTTTATAACCATTTGCACTCATGATCGTATCAATCGATTTGGTACAATTGAACAGGGGAATATGACATTATCGTCGCTCGGTGTCATTGCCGAAATATGCTGGCATGACATCCCAATCCATGAAGATGGAGTTACATTGGCTGACTATGTGGTCATGCCAAATCATATTCATGGAATTCTGATTGTGAATGATTCCGTACAAACACCGGCAATTGATAATGGGCCAACGAAAAGGATTTCACCCGTCGTAGAGACGTTGCATGCAACGTCTCTACCAACGGCGGCAACGTTTCTACCAATATCAATGCATGAAAAAATGTCGATAATGTCTCCAAAACCAGATTCGATTTCAACGATAATTCGGTCATTCAAATCTGCGGTTTCAAAACATGCCCATCGATTAGGGTATAAATTTCAATGGCAAACGCGATTTCACGATCACATAATCCGTGATTCTGAAGAATATGATCGGATTTCCTATTACATCTAGAATAACCATCGAAATTGGAATGAGGATTGTCATTTTGTGTCGGATTGTGATTGTTGATTTTGTGTAACGTTTGTAGAGACGTTGCATGCAACGTCTCTACGGAATTCAATGGTTTTGGAAACAATAGGTAATCAAATATCTACAACAGAACCGCGTTCATCTCGGCGATCGAATTGAATCCGTTCGCTTTCATGTACGATTCGAGATCTGCCGCCACCTTGCCGGCGATATCCGGTTCCACGAAATTCTGGGTTCCGATCTGGAACGCTTTCGCTCCAGCTAAGAGATACTGAACCGCATCATCGGCATTACAGATTCCACCGATCCCAATCACCGGAATCGACACCGCACGACTCACTTTATAGCACGCCGCCACACCGACCGGACGAATCGCCGGACCGGAAAGTCCGCCGGTTTTGTTCGCTAGCACAATGTTTTTCTTTTTCGTGTCGATTACCATCCCGATCAGCGTGTTGATACAACTAACCGCATCCGCTCCGCCCTGTTCCGCCGCTTTCGCAATTGCCGCAATGTCGGTAACGTTCGGAGACAGCTTGATAATCAGCGGTTTTTCCGTGAACTTCCGCATTTTCGATGTGATCGATTCCACCATGACCGGATCAGTTCCGAACGCCAGCGCACCGTGTTTCACGTTCGGGCATGAGAGATTGATTTCGTATCCCCAGATCGTGTCGATTCCTTCGAGCCGGCGGATCACTTCGCAGTAGTCCTCTTCGGTGGTTCCCGAAACGTTGGGTATGATTGCGGTATTTTTAGACGCGAGATCTTCGAGGTAGGGAAGTTTTTCTGTGATAAACCGATCGATTCCCACGTTTGCCAGACCAATTGCGTTGAGCATTCCCGATGGCGTTTCCACGATTCGCGGCGTTGGATTGCCCCGGCGCGGTTCAAGGGAAATTGCTTTTGTGTAGATCGCACCGATCTGTTCGAGATCGCACAGTTCCGCGTACTCTTCGCCATAGCCGAATGTTCCCGAAGCAACGCCCACAGGATTTTTCAGCGTCCGTGATCCAATTTTCAGACTTAGTTCCATTTGATTACCTCACTCTTGAAAATTGGGCCTTCCTTACAAACGCGCGCCAAACCGGATTCGGTTTTTGTTTCGCAAACACATCCCATGCACGCGCCGATTCCGCACGCCATAAGCTCTTCCATGGAAACTTCGCAGTCGATACCGTTCTGTTCTGCAAAGAAATGACAGGCGCGAAGCATTGGCGTTGGTCCGCAGGAAATAATCACGGACTCTTTGATCTGACTTTCCGGAAGCGTCGAAAGATACTGAACCACGTTCCCCGCAAATCCTTCAGAACCGTTGTCGGTACAGAGAACTGCGTCGAGATTCTCCCAGAGTGAACGATCAGGAACCAGTTCAGTTGATCTGAAACCGGTCACGAAGGTAACTTTCTTGCCAGCTTTTGAGGCTTCTTTTGCGGCGAACAGAATCGGCCCAAGACCGACGCCGCCGGCAACGGCGATAATTGGCGAATCGGTGTCGATGGTAAACCCATTGCCCAGTGGCGCGATGATTTTGATCGAGTCGCCCGCTTTTTTCTCCGTGAGAAGCTGGGTCGAAGTTCCGCGAACCTGATAGATCATTGATGCGGTCTGATTTAGTTCATCGAATGCAGAAAATGCAAACGGGCGGCGAAGCATCGGCGCGGTTAAATCATTGACTTTCAGTTCGAGGAAATTCCCCGGTACCGGAACTCCCCACGCCGTTTCCCAGCTGAATGTCAGCTCAAAGAAATCGGGAGATATTTTCCGGTTTTCTACAACCTGAGTGGTTACCGTTTTCATCTATTTCTCCTTTGTAAACATGGGGAGAAAATAGTTTCCGGCAAATCGCCCCTGCCGGGACAAAGAGGTTGCGCGGAGAGAACATTTGTGTTATAATCACAAACAGTAAACAATGGGGGGCATTATGGCAGAAGAGTATCTCGGGTGGACAGAAGAGTTGCGTACCGGTCACACGGTAATTGACACACAGCATCGCTTGCTTTTTTCAATTTTTGAAACCATGGAAAAGCAGATTGAACCTGCGGAAGTCGGTGCTATTCTCAATGAATTAGTTCACTATGCGGAGACCCATTTTCGCGATGAAGAGTTGCTTATGGCGCAGATTGGGTTTCCCGGCATGGGAGATCATCAACGGTTGCATCATAGAATGCTCAGTGAAGTTCGCACATTAGCAGAAGAGCATTCTCGGGGGAAATTAAGTGATTGGGTGCGCACCAAACGGTATCTTCACGACTGGCTGCGCGACCATATTCTCAAGGAGGATCTTGCCTACATTAGATTTGAAATCGATCAGCGAAAATCAAAAGATTTGTGAAGATGAAGGCCGGTTCAATTGAATCGGCCTTTTTCATACCGGTTTGTCCTCCTGAAAAATTACTGCACCGCACTGCTTACAGTGAGATGCGTCGTGGTCGTGATACGAGAGTCCACAGCTTTTGCAAGTCACATGATTTTTGCCGTATCCGCGCATCACGCGACTCGCTTGCCACGGGATAATTATTATCCCCGCGATGATCATAAGCACCGTTGCAAATCGACCTTGCGGAGTAATTGGGGTGATATCGCCAAACCCCACAGTTGTCAGCGTTGATACGGCAAAGTAAAATGCATCGCCAAATGTATTCATTTTTGAATTAAACGGTGCTTCAATTGAAACCATAACTCCTGCGGATATAAAAAAGAGTATGCCGATTGTGGCGCTCATGCGAATTAAACGAAGTGCTCCTTCGGCGACGGTTCCAAAAAAGAGATCGGTCGACTCGAGAAAACGAAGAAAACGGATCACCCTAAAGAGTCGTAAAATTCTGATAGTCGTGAGAAACCCTAGGGAGGTGGCGGGGAAAAACCACTGCAAAACCGTGGGGAGAATTGAGAGGAAATCGATAATATTGTAGGGCGTTTTCAGGTGTTTAATTCTGTTGGGGGCACTGTAGATTCGAAGAATAAATTCGACAATCAGCAGTGACACGACCGCTGAATCAATAGTGAATAAGAGTTCCCGCTGATTGGGAAGATAACTTTCTAAGACAAAAAGCAGACACAAAACAAGTGTAAGGGAAAGCATGACGATTTCAATCAGCTTTCCCAAACGGCTCTTACGGTTTGTAAAATAGTAGTAGATCGTTTCGCGGGCCGTTCGTCTCATCGGTCGAGAATCACCGAAAGTACGACATCCGCTTCTTTTGCTGCTGCAATAAGAACCGATGGTGCCAAAGGAGGGTTTTTGTCGACACCGCTCTCGCCATCACCCACGATCCAGTTGTTTCCACGCAGTTCACGTGTGCGGATTCGATCGCTATTGTTGTAGCCGGCAATTCCGCTGACACAGACAAACGGCCGAGGATCGGCGAACATTTTTTGCGAAATCATCGCTTTTGCTTCCGGCGTATCAAATGCTTCGACAACCACATCGGCATCGCCGAGAATTGCATTGATATTTTCCGGCGTAACCCGTTCGTTGAAAATGGTCAGTTCGAGATTGGGATTGATCGCAAGCAAATTATCCTTGAGCATTTCCACTTTTACTTTGCCGATTTGATCGGGGCGGTAGAACTGACGGTTCAGGTTCGACGCGGAGACTACATCAAAATCAACAAGGCGGAATTTTACAAATCCCGCCCGAACTAAAATCATAGCACAGTTTGAACCGAGACCGCCGGCCCCGGTGATAGCCACCGTCGCCGCTTTGATCTTTGCGATCTGTTCGGGACGGTAGAATGTGTCATTTACGCTATTAAAATCAAAATTCATCGCAGTACCTTTCGTACGGAAAGTTCGACATCAAGTAGTTGTGCAACATCTTCAATGCTGAGGTCTTTGGTATCCATGGTCATGTGAGCGAGAGGTGAGATGGTTTCTACAACTTTTTCGACGCGGTCGAGAAAGGCGAGTCGTGGATTTGCTTCGCCTTCGAGGTATGAAGGAATTCCCTTGTGACTGGTGCGTTCCCACAGAATTTCTGGATCGTTTTTGAGTAGAACAATATATGAGTTAGGCATGAGGATTTCGCGAAGTGATTCTTGATTAAATGTTGTTCCGCCGGTGGAAAGGAGAATTCGTTCTTGAGCCGCTACGCGTTTCGCTGCTTCGAGCTCTAGTTCTCTGAACTTTTGTTCACCGTGACGACGATAGATCTCTCTAAAGGGAAGTCTGTTACCTTCGTGCTCTTCAGCGTAGACCTGTTCGAGAACTTCGTCGAGATCGAAAAAAGGGAGGTGGATAAGTTCTGCTAATCTCAATCCAATGTTGCTTTTTCCTGATGATTTTGGTCCCGTGAGTACTATTCGTTTCATCGTGTTTACCTTCCGTGCAGTGTTTGGTGAAGATCAAATTGCACACTGCGGATTAAGTGTTCATTTCCATAGACACCATCGCGGATCTCTTCGAAAATTTTCTGCATAACTGCAACAGTTTTATCCATTTCTGGTGTTCCTATGGAACTTTTAATCGACTCGAGCCGATTCACAACCTGTTGCTGAAACGTAAAGGCGTAATTTCGGCGAAACTCTTTTGCTTTTTGATCGCCTAGTTCTGCATCGAGACGGCGAAGCATGGTAATATCTTCGGCAAGATTATTGAGAATCGACGCACGAATCAGCGTTCCCGCAAATTCAGGATTGTAGATCGGTTCTTTCAAGAGGGAAATTTTCAAGTTGTCTTTTAAGTTGATTCTCGTTTTTGTCGCCACGTCGTAGTAATCGAGATCAAAATCGATCATTGAACTGGTCTGGGTGGGTTTATTTTGGATCGTGAAGGGAATCCGCTCGGTCTTTCCACGGGAAATCTGTTTGATTTTAATCGGATTAGGAAGTGGTTCCGTGGTGCCAAATCGGCAGAGTTTCATTTCCGTTTCAGGAATTTCTACAAAGAGTTCCAGATCGCGGTAGAGAGGAGAATAGATGGCTACACTAAGATCGCGGAAAATCGAAAGGAGAGAATCAGGGCGATCTTTGGGGGCAAAGTACGCTCGACCTTGACTCTGTTCAGCTGCATAGATCGCATTTTGTTCATCAAAGGATTCACCGTAATTCACGGTGTGTGTGATACAGCCGATGCTGTCGGTTGATTCCGACAGTTTGAGTTCAGGAATGAGCCCTTTTTTCTTTTTGCCATCGGTGATTGACGCCAGTGATGTTATCACGAGATAGCGCCCATCTATTTTTTCTCCGGCACGAAGTTTAAACTCGGAAGCAACTTTGTTCAAGGCTGAAGCGATATCGCGTCCCTCTTCGGTGGTGATTCGGTCAAGTTGATCAAAAGCTTCCTTGCGCGATTCTGCGGTGAGATTGGTCAATGGCATAAGTGTGCGCGTAAATTTAGAATAGACCACAATCCCGAATCGATCGTTATCGCGAAGAGTATTGACCAGTTCTTTTCCGCCGTCGATAAGGCCTTGGCGAACAGTTCCCGCACATTCTCGTGAGACGTCAATCAGATAGATCACTTGAATCGGGTGGCGTTCAGTTGTGGCATCTGCGTCGGCTACTATTTCAATTGCGCCGTTTAGGGTTGAATCTTTTTCTGGCCAACCGGTGTAGAGCAGACCTGTTTTAAGCTGAATCGCGGAAAGTGGTATCGTCAAGAGGAGGATCAGGTGAAGGATTTTCATGATTAGTCCAGTCTGAAATTGGTTCCTAAATAGATACGTCTCGCTTCTTCGTTGTTCGCCAGTTCATCGGCAGTTCCGTGAACGAGAATTTCTCCGTCCGCCATAATATAGGCGCGGTCAGTGATTCGCAGTGTTTCACGGACTGAGTGGTCGGTAATGAGAACGCCAAATCCCTTTTCTTTAAGTTCGTAGATAATCGATTGAATATCTTCGATAGCGATAGGGTCTACGCCGGCAAACGGTTCGTCAAGAAGGATGAAGTCAGGATTGATTGCCAAGGTGCGCGCTATTTCTACGCGTCGACGCTCTCCTCCTGAAAGTTGACTCCCTAAACTTTTCATGATATGAGTAACATGCAGTTCTTCGAGGAGTTGTTCCATTCGCTCTTTGCGTTTACGCGGAGGCATTCCCATCTGTTCAAGTATTGCTAGTACGTTGTCCTGAACAGAAAGTGAACGAAAAACAGACGCTTCTTGCGGAAGGTACCCGATTCCGTGGCGCGCTCGTTTGTACATGGGCATGCGGGTGATTTTTTTGTCGTCGAGATAGATGTGACCGCTGTTTGGGCGAATCATTCCTACGATCATGTAGAAAGTGGTCGTTTTCCCTGCTCCATTTGGCCCGAGAAGGCCTACTACTTCACCCTGAGAAACAGTAAGCGATGTGCGGTTAACCACGGTGCGTGAACCATATATTTTTAGAAGCTCTTCGGTGCGTATCGTGCGCTTGCTATGACTTGATTTATCCATAGATATCTTCTTCCCTGACCTGGCCGTCGAGCCATTTTTCTATTTGGGTAAAATAACTCCCTGCACTCCGCCTGTGAGCGTGATTTCCTGTGCTCCGTCGCGATCAAAGAAGATCATAAGATCATCGCCGGCAACCTCGTTGGTAGCATCTTTATCAGATCGATAGAGTGCGCGGACCTGCTTAAGTCCGTGAGCTGTGCCATCTCCATTTTTTTCGATTGTGGTGATAATCTGATTCCCCCAGACTATGTCGGCATTTCCTTCGTGGGTCGGTGCAAATCGTTCAAACTTAGCATTCTTCGTTGAGACAACCTGCTTGATTCGGTTCCCGTCTACGGTAAAATGGAGAGAATCACCGGTGAGTTTACTGACAGTTGTATCGCGACCACTGGTGTCGCGGGATGTCCCGGTGGGCGAGTCGGTGGTAACGGTAAAGGAGTCGACCGATTCTTCGGTTAGGTAGAGTTTTATCAATCCTCCGGAGACCGTAGATAAGCCATAGACCATATTGGCACGACCGTTTAGTTCGGCTGTTTTCGTTTCGCGAGAATACCACCCATTGTTCGCTTTGGCGCTGAGATCAGGCCCTTCGACCTGAATATTACGTCGCACGCGGGTGAGCCCAACTTTGCCTAAGTAGTGCATCGGTTCGCCGGTGACGACTACCGTGTCTTTAGTTTTCGAGTCCCAAAAAAACACTTTTGGTTTTTGGCGCAGTTCGAGTGAATCTTCGTTGATAAAGTAGTCTGCTTCGCGCGATTTGAGTGTCACTTCGCGGGAACTGTCAACCATGGTCGTCCGTCCCCGAAGAATAAACTTTTTGATGTCACTGTAGAAAATAAGTGAGTCGCAAGTGATGAGTTGTCCGGGCTTTGCAATTCGAATGCGCCCGCCCATGCGCAGTACACCGGAACCGCGATACCAAATCGTACTGTCCGATTTGATATTGGTTCTGCCGTACTGAAACTGAACATTTCCGCGAAGTAGAGAGACAATCGATCCATCGATGAGGCGATTGCTGTTATAATCAGCGTGGATTAGGTCGACCGATGATTGAGCAGCCAATGATCCGATAATCGCGAGCAAAAGGAGTAAGCTTCTCACTGTGACCCCTTGTCAAAGCCAATTTCACTTTCGAAATTGTTCAAACGACCGCTCACGTCCTGATGGAATTCCCACCAGGTAAGATCTTCTGCAGCATCAAACCCTTTTCCGCGAAGGACTTCGCCACTTGCGGTGGAGATTTCCACATAGTCTACAGAGTGAAGGCGACGACTTGGCTTATCCCAACTGAGAGATTTGCTTCGCAGTTTGTTCCCTTCAAAACTAGTGATCCGCACATGTCCCCAGATATAAAACTGTTCCATTTGATTGGTGGTGTTTCCTGAATCGGCCAATACCGTAACAGCCACTGTCCCTCGTTTGTGGAACATTTTCAAACGGACTGGGGAGACGTGGATTTTAGCTGCTTCAGCATCCTGAATCAGCTTGTCAGTGGTAAGTTCCCAAATTTTGATCGTGTCATCATAAGCCGACATGGTCGCTCCCATGAGCGTTTGGCCGGTTCCCTGCATAACATTGTCTGCTCTGAGAAGATTTGACTCTTTTTTCGCTTGGCAACCGCGAAGGCGCACGAGATATCCTACGGCAATGATAACCGTCAAAAGGAAGAGTCGGCGAAGATTGATTTGTAATCTATAGATCTGATATGGCGTCAGTTTCATGAATCTCCCAACGGGATAGATTGTTGAACGCCAAATATACTATCTGCTGTGGGGTTTTTGTACGCTACTGTGATGAGCCCGATTCTCTTCGATTTGGCGGCGTAGTTCATCAGGGTTGCCTTCGAGAAGTTTGTGGGTCACTTCGATTGCATGGTGAACGCGCTTCATTTTTGTTGAACCGAGAATAGCTTGGCTGATTAAAAATACCGGTATTGCCACGAGAAGCAGTTTCCAATCCCCCAAGCGGAAAAGTCCCGAAGCGAATGGAATAAATCCGAGCATCCACGTTGGAGCGTAGAGAAATCGAGGTGGATAACTGTTTTTTTCCAGAATCAGCGACAGGGGAATGATTGTAACTCCCATGATAAGATGCATGTGCGCCGAATCATAGCTATATCCATATTGATGGCAAAGAACCATTGATAAGGCCACAACGATGGTAACCACAAACGCGCTCCGATTGTACAGATCCATAGTATCCCCCTAGAAGATCTCTTTTCGTTCAGTATAGCCGGTTTTTGTCGGAAAGGGAATGGAAAAAACAAAAAAGATTTCTGCGATCTTGCGAATGAACGTCATGATCCAAAATCGGGCTGAATCTATATTTCCCGCGATAGAACAATTTTCCAGAGGAGCCTTATGTCTTTCCGTTCACTCGGTCTCGAAGAGTACCTTCTTTCTGCTGTTGAAAAAGCGGGATATGAATCGCCTACGCCGATCCAAGAGCAAGCAATACCATTGGTTATGGCGGGGTGTGATCTCATGGCTCAAGCGCAGACCGGAACGGGTAAAACCGCAGCATTCGCCTTGCCGGTGATTCAAAATTGTGTCGAGAACGATTCTGATTCGGGCGAAGTAGCTGTTTTGGTTCTGACACCGACTCGTGAATTGGCTCGCCAAGTGGCTGCATCATTTCGCTCATACGGCTTGTTTACACCACGAAAACTGAAAGTGGTTGCCTTGATCGGCGGGGAAAGCATCAATGATCAGCTCGATCAGATTGATCGGGGAACGGATATCGTTGTGGCAACGCCGGGGCGGTTGATCGATTTCATTGAACGGGGCGCGGTAAATCTACATGCCTGTTCGGTGCTGATTCTCGATGAAGCGGACAAGTTGCTCGATGAAGGTTTTGCGGAAGAGTTAGACACCCTTCTCGAAGCACTTCCGGCGCAACGGCAGAATCTTCTCTTTTCGGCCACCTTCCCTGACAAGGTGGTGACACTTTCCAAGCGTCTTCTCTGCAGTCCACTGGAAATTTCCGTCGATGCGGAACCGACGGTGGAACTTATCGATCAGCGGGTTATCGAAGTGAATCGCGAAAATCGTGGCCAACTTCTCCGCCATTTGATCAAAACCGAATCGTGGGATCACACCATTGTCTTTACTGCCACCTGTCGCGGAGCTGCCAATCTCACCAAGAAATTGCGCCTCGCCGGTGTCAATGCCGGCGCTCTTCACGGCGATCTGCCTCAAGCTGAACGCAATGACGTACTCGATCAATTCTGCCGAAGAAAAATTTCAGTTATGGTTGCCACCGATATTGCCTGTCGCGGTCTCGATGTTTCCCGTATTTCCCATGTGGTGAACTACGATTTGCCTCGTTCCCCGGAAGATTACATCCACCGCATCGGAAGAACTGCTCGTGCCGGAGAATCGGGGCAAGCGATCTCCTTTATTGGCCACGAAGATATGGCGCATTTCAAACTGATTGAAAAGCGGGCCGGGATCAATCTCGATCGCACGCAGATCGAATCGTTCGAACTAATCGGTGAACCCTCGGAGAATCAAAAGGGTGGCGCTCCGGTCAAAGGAAAGCGAAAAAGTAAAAAGGATAAGTTGCGCGAAGCCGCTGCGAAAGCTGAAAAACACTGATTTTACCACAAGTAAAAAGGCACTGATCAGTGTGATTGATCAGTGCCTTTTTCTGTTTAATACGAGATTGAAAAGTTATTCCACCGCTGGACGGCGTGTTCCCCACAGTTCAATCGCCGAAACTGATTCTCCGTTGTAGCGATCTGATATGCGCACTTTCAACAGATAAACTCCGCCTCCCGTAATCCGACCAAAACTGTTTGTGCCGTTCCAGAAGAGACGGATCAGTTGACCATTTTCATGGAACCCGATATTGAGTGCGTCGCTGTTCCCCGAAGGGTAAGTTGCACTGGTAATTTTGTTCCCCACCACATCGAACAGATCTGCTTCAACTGAAAGATCTGCCGGATCAACAAAGCGGTTTAGGGCGAGATCGCAGATTGTTCCGAAGTTCATGTATGTAGCCGGTACAATCAATTCGGTCATTGAAGGAACGATCGCACTGCTGTCGGGGATTACCCCGTTGAGCGGTGTGATCGACACAGCCAATGGCACTAACGTTGTTGGGCTAATTTTGACCGGGAACGTTCCGGTGGCGCTGTGACCTGCCGCATCGATAAATGTTACCGTAATCGAATCGGAAAACTGGCGACTTCCGTTGTGGCTGTAGAGAAATGTCCCGTCGGCTTCGACAGTGATTGTTCCGCAACTAGTTGGCATTGCCAAGGGAATACACCGAATGGTGTCATCGGGGAAATCGTTGTCGGCGATGCGGCTGAGAATTGTTTTCCCGTCGGCGAAGGTTGTTGCTTTAGATCCCTGAACCACATAAATCGTGTCGAGAATTGCCACTGGTGTATGAGTATTTACAGAACGGACGCGCACGATTATGTCGGCGGTATCTTTGAACTGACCGTCAGAAAGTTCGTACTGAAAACGATCTTCACCGCGACCGGTGGCGGCGCTGTAGGAAAATGTTCCGTTTTCGGCGAGAGTTAGGGTGCCAAATGTACCTTTGGGCGAGCTGATCAGTTTTACTTTCAGCGTGTCGCGAATATCGACGATCCCGTCGCCATTGCGGTCGATATCATTGTCCAAATCACTGTCGTTAGCAAGAATCGATGACACTGAATTAATTGTCACGGCGATTTCTGTGTTTTCCATGAGTTGAATGGTGTCAGGATTTGCAACAACCGGTTCATCATTGGTGTTGATCATGATAAACGAAACGGTGTATTCCGTGCGAAGTGTTGTTACATCGTAGGATGTACTATCTACGATTGAATAGGTTACATCGCCAATGAAAAAGGTATCACCGGGGAACTCGATCTTCTTAGCCGGAATTGTATAGGTGAAAATCCCTTTGGAAAAATCTGCCGAGTCGATTGTTCCGTAGAGTGAAGGCACCGTCAAGAGTTCAAAGCGCCGTTTGTTTTCTCTTTCGGGGAAATCGCCGTCTTTGACTAGCGACCCAAAATCGATTTTCTGCGGTGCTGATTTGTTTTCAGGGATTCTTACGGTGAAATTTTTCCCCAAAGCCGCACAGTCATTTTTGGGTGTAACGCGAATTGAAAGATCGTTCAGTTGAATCGTTTCCTGATCTGTTTTGGCGGTGAGATTGATCAACAATAGCGTGTCACGAAGAGTATCCGAATCGAGTCGCCGCGAAGGAATCAACCAAAAACTACCTGTCGAATCTCGTTCCACGTGGATATCCGAAGAGTTGTCAATCGCCACTGAGGTTATGGGCATTTTGTCGGAAGTACCCAAACGTGCGAATCGTCCACCGCTGTAATCGGTGGTGTAGGTTTCATCTACGGTGAGAGTGGTGAGTAGATCGCCGGACTTGGAATAAAAAACGATTTCACTGCCGTTAAGCAGCGAAATCGTCATGATCAAAAAGAGAAATAGATTTTTCACACAGCCTCGCAGAAATTTCGGGTTTTCGATCCAGATGTGTGAAATCTGAGTTTCCTAGAGCTTTTTCTTACTGGTTCCTTCGATGGTGAACTCCATTGTGAAATCATTCGGAACAGTAACAGTTCCATCGACGAATTTCATTTCAACCACAAACACAATGTCAGAAACCGTGAGGTCTTTCAGCTTTGATTCAAATGAAGGAAGTGAAGAGCTGTTTTTGACATATAGACCATTGTTTAGGGTTACTCCTTTTTGGATTTCTCCCAGTGTCAACTCTTTCCCCGCTTGATATGGCGAAGATATGGCCAATTCTGGACTTACTCCCGGAAGCATTGTCGAAACAGAAATTACTACTTTCTGCGAAGCGTTTGCTAGGGCAAACTCTGCAAATTCAGACGTGCCGTTGAGTTTCAATCCAGTCACGGCAAAAAGGGAAAGACTCATGTTCTCTTTGTCGATCTCTGCGCGAAGGTCGTTCGCGGCAATGGTGTCAAGACCGATAATCGAAGTAACTGGTTTTCCATCGGTGTCAAAGGTGATCTGTTCTGTTCGCTTGGAGGCAATAACGACACCGGTTTCGTTGCCCGATGTGTCAATTTTGATCACTGTTGTGTCCAGCGTGATTGTTGTGTCGAGATCGCCATCGCCATCGGTGTCCACAATATTCGTATCTGGTGTAACAACGATACTATCTTTTGTTCCGGTGTCGACTTTTGGTCCAACAACATCTTCTTTCATAGAACAGGCGGTAACTACTGCGGCGATAACAGCCGTTGCTATAATCATACGTTTCATACTCATTCCTCCGTAGGTTGAGTCTGTAGGTTGTTCTCTTCAATATGAACTGTAGAATCAGAATTTGCCGGAATAGATGTGTCCGCAGGAGCAGGTTCGGTTAACAATTGATTCTCTTGCAATGTTTGTACGCTTTTTGTCGGAGCTACATGGCTCGTCGACTCTTTTTGAACGGAATTGTTGGCTTTTTGCTTCGTTTCAGAATGATTGTTTGCACCGAATCGGAAAGCTACAATGTCTGTCATGAACGCTGCTTCGGAACCAACTGCCGCGCCGCCAGATAATCTATACCTTTTCCCCGGAGTAAAGGCGACTACAACCCCCGCGCGAAGTTTATTGCGTCCGGTCAGGGTCATATTCGGAGTAATTGTATCATTATCAGCAAGAAGGATAAGTTTGCCCTCGGTTTGTAGAGTTGAGTGTTCCCATCCCGCTTCGAAAAGAACATCGAGGCGATTGTTCGCTAGGGATTTTCCTACTGTCAAGCCGGTAAACATATTAAAACCGCGCATTTCTAATGCTCCTTGGGAATCTTCAGGACGCCAATTCAGAATTGGACGGGAAAAATTGCCAAAGATGCTAAACTTAACCGGAAGTTCAGGAAGAAGTGAATTAAGGTCATGTTGAATGCCAATTCCAGGGAAATGAACGCCCAATGATTTACCCGGCTTCCCTAGATAACGGAGTTTAATTGCCGTGTAGAGAGCAGAAAACTCCATTTGAAGTGCCGGAAGTGGCAGCCAGTTGAATGCGGCCACATCGTTGACGCCATCGCTGAAATAAATAGGTGAAGTTCCCGCGGGATTGTTGTCGAGATCGAGGTTTGTAGCTTGAAGTGTTGGGGCCGGCGTATTGCCAAAAATAGTGGGCGTTGTGTACTCAATGTACGCCTTTTTTTTCTCTTCGGCTGATGCATTTGATTTTATAAGGTTGGTGTCAACAAACACATCAGTATAAAAACGGTCCTTGTCGGAAATTACCGCAAAAGTTATGGGAAGAGAGATTACTCCTGAAAAGTCGCGGGGTATTGAAGATCGTTGGTTCCATCCGGTGCTGCCGAACGTACCAAGAATAGTCGCAATAGGAGCTACATAGCCCGGTGCAGTCTCAAATGACTTGATCGCGTCATCAAACTTGCCCGCAAAAAGCGAATGAACTAAAATGAGTATTGAGAGTAGTAGCTTTTTCATTATTCCTCTTTGTTTATACTGCGGAATATAGTGAAAAAGAGCTTTTGCCGCTTAAAATTGGTGATTTGTTAAAAAATACTGCGGACAATTTTTATACAATCTGTCCACACTCATTTGGACATAGGTGAGTTCTGCTATTTCTGAGGAAGCAGTTCTTCTATAAAGGATGCAATCTGTTCTGGAGTTGTGGCCGGTGAAAATCTCCGCACCGGATGACCTTCTGCATCGACGAGGAATTTCGTAAAATTCCATTTCACCGCATTGGTAATCATTCCCGGAAGTTCTGTTTTCAGATAGCGAAAGACCGGATGGGCATTTGAACCGTTTACATCGGACTTTTTAGCAAGAGGAAAAGTTACGCCATAGTTTATGCGACACGATTCGCCGATAGATCCGTCTTTTAGTGGTTCTTGATTGCCAAACTGATTGCATGGAAAACCAAGAATCACTAAGCCGCGATCTTTATACTGTTCATAGAGTTTCTGAAGGCCATCATACTGAGGTGTAAATCCGCATTTACTGGCTGTATTGACAATCAAGACCACTGATCCGCGCAACGAATCGAAGGAGATAGATTCTCCATTCGGTTTTTCTGCTGATAGTTGGTAGAATGGTTCCATATCGGTAGCCCCCAAATCTAATGTAAAAGGTAAAATAGTATCACCTCCACATGGAATAGCATACTTTTTTTGTTAAGTATTAAAAAGGGAAGTGCAAAAGGCACTTCCCTGAGTAAACAAGTTGCCGTATGTTATTACTTGGTAATTACATCGAACATATTCGTGAGGTGATCGCTGATCTTGCGATAGCTGGTGATCACATCCATATAGGCCACAGATATTTGCGGATCCACTGCTTTTTCGGCAAGGCGCGCGAGATGTGCTTTCCGTTTTTCTTTAAACGAAGCGCGTACCACGCCAGATTCAATTGCCGCTTTGCTGTTGCTGTCAAACTGACACAGATCAACCGCTTTAATAACCATAGCGAGGAACTGATCCATTTTTTCGTGAAGTTCTACGATATCCGCACGATCTTCGTCGCTGATCGCAATCTCTTCTTTGTGAAGTTTGCGTAGGCGTTTCATGATCGTTGTCATGTAGTCGGAAATGTTTTCGTATTCATGAGAGAAACGGTACATTCTCAGGGCAAACTCTGCATCTTCGTGAGAAAGATCAGAGGAAGCGATCAGATCGAGAATAAACTGAGACACTTCGGCTTGATAGTTGTCAAAACGCTCTTCCAGTTCGAATACCTCTTTGATTTCACTTTCCGCAAATTCATTTGTTTTAACAATCCGTTTAAGGATTGTACTCATTTCGGTAAGGCGAACACCCATGCGATCAACGCGAAGTTTTGCTTCTTCGAGACCAAGCGCCGGTGATTCGAACATTTTGCGAGAATCGAGATTCTTGAGCTTGGTTTTCTCTTTTATCTTTTTGTCTGGGGCCATCCATGTCAGAAGTTTTGCAATTTTCGGAATGAATGGTACAAAGAGAATCGTATTGATCACATTAAATCCGGTGTGAACCATGGCAATTTTCACCGCAAGGCTGCTAGAATCGCCTTCGCTGCTGAACATGGTGGTCAGTGGGCCTTGGAAGGTTGTAAAGAGCCAGTTGATCAACATCATGTAGAAACCAAAGATCGTGGTAATCCACAGAACTCCAAGGACGTTGAACATGGTGTGTCCATAAGCAGCGCGTTTTGCATTGGTGTTTGCATTGAGCGATGCGAGAAGTGCAGTCATGGTTGTTCCGATGTTTTCACCGAGAACAAGAGCCGCCGCGGTTTCAAAATTGATCGCGCCGGTAATTGCAAGGGTTATGGTAATCCCGAGAGTCGCCGAGGATGACTGGACGATTGCGGTCACCATAGCTCCAATAAGCACACATTTCATAGCACTGAAATAGGTCGTGATATTCCAACCATTTTCAAGACTGAATACAAAAAGTGAGAAGAACTGTTCAAATGCGGGATCTTTCGCCACCGGTTTAAACCCGTATTTCATCATTTCAAGACCGAAGAATACAAGGCCGATCCCCATGATCGCCATGGCGGTGTATTTTACTTTGTCTTTGTTGCTGAAAAGGTAGAAAATGGCAGAGATCGCCATAATAGGAAGGCCATATTTACCAATGTTCAGAGCGATAACCCAACCGGTGATCGTAGTTCCAATATTGGCTCCGTAGATTACTCCCAGCGCTTGAACCAGTGTCATAAGTCCTGAGTTTACAAATCCTACAACCATTACGGTGGTAACCGATGAAGACTGAATGATCGTGGTAACTCCCGTTCCCACTGCGGTAGCCATAAATCGATTGCTGGTAACAGCACCGATCAAAGAACGAAGTTTTGAACCGGCCACAGTCTGAAGACCGGTGGACATGTAGTTCATACCGAGGAGGAAAACTGCGAGTCCACCAAAAATGATGAAGAGCATCGGGTTTTCAAATTTCGCTTCCGTGTGGGACATGGAGTTGACCAACGTTCCAAGAAGTGACAAAAACGTATGTCCTTCAGCAGAACTTGCCACGGCGGCAACGGTGTCGCTCACTGCTTTCACAATTGTGTCAGTAACTGCAGGTGTTGCAGAAATTGTTTCTGCCACTGCTTTCAGGGTGTCGGTTGTTGTCGAAGCTGATGAAGCTGCGGTGTCAATCACCTGTTTTGCCGTATCGATAACGGTTTTCAGTGAATCCATCGTCAGGTTTTCCTTTGGCTAGGTTTTTGTTAGGTGCTTACACAAATAAGGCTCAAAAATAATAGAAAGCTAACAATTAAGATGTCCTAATATTGCACTTACGCAATTCTAATAATTTGAAAGAGGCGGTAGCAGTGGTGATTTGAGGGTATTTTAGAGGTAAGTGAGAAAAAAAAGCATTGCAGCGGGAAAAGAAAAGGGGAATAAAATGGTCAGCACTATTTCGTACAACGATGATAATTATGCCTATGCTATAACAAACTCGCGCGGTTCACTACTGTTCGATTGCGGCGACAGCGATGCTATTGTGGACGTTCTGCACGAAAAAAAAATCACTCCTGATGTACTCTATCTTTCTCACTTTCATCGCGATCACGCCGGGGGAGTTGAAAAGTTGCGCGAATGTTTCCCTGAAATAATCGTCATTTCGCCGAAATCGTCGATTCAGGAGATCGGCGCGGCGGAGGATCGATTTGGTGTCACCGTGATTGCAACGCCGGGACACACGGTGGATCACTGTTGTTTTTATATCCCCGAAGAGCGTGCGCTTATTTCGGGGGATACATTGTTCGCCGGAGGGTGTGGTCGCTGTTTTTCAGGAGAATTTTTACTTTTTGCAGATTCACTTAAACGACTGGCGCAATTGCCCGCGGAAACGAAAATCTATCCGGGCCATGAATATCTGGCTTCAAACTATCGTTTTTTGAAAGCCATGAACGAACTGTCTCCGTTGTATGAACAGCGATTAGCGGACGAATTGCATCCGTCGGTGGGAATTGAGATCGGTGCAGAGTTACTTTTGAATCAACTCTTTAGGTCCGCCGCGCAGGGCGATTTTGACGAGTTTATTCGCCTGAGGAAAATGAAAGATCAGTTTTGAAAATGAGGCGATTCTCGGCGTCTGGGCAATTTACTTTTTGCGCCAGAACTTCCACCGTGGTTTCGATTTTTTAAGTACTGACGTGGTGGCGGAAAATCGGTTGTGAGAAATATATTTCGCCATGGTAAATCCCAAGATCGTCAAACCAAGGCAGAACAGTGCATAGGAAATTTGCCAGGGGATTGCCTTTGTCATCATGGAAAACTCAGACATTCCCCCGATACTCGCCAAGAGGTTCAGCGGGAGAAAAACGATGTTAATCGTTGTTAATCCTTTTATCGCCGAATTCATGTTATTGTTGATCAGCGATGCTTGCGCATCGATGAGTCCTGACAATATTTGCGAATAGGTTTCAGCTTGCTGATAACATTGTGAATTGTCGATCTGAATATCATCGAGAAATTCAATGACCATATCTTCAGCGCCTGCGCGTTCTAACGCTCGTTTTAAACGCTGGACAACAACGGTATTTGCTTGTATCCCATTGAGATAGTATACGAGACTTTCCGACAGTGAAATCATTTGGATCAAGTGAGCGTTTCCCGTGTCTTCGGTGATTTTAATCTGTATTTCCCGATAGATCATCTTGATAACTTCAAGGTGTTTCATGTAGTGATGAATTGTGCCGTTCAGTATGTGCAACAGTCCGTCCAGCTCTCCGTGAATAATCATGCCGGTACGGTTTTCCATCAGAGGCCGTTGTCGAGAGCGAACCACGACTAATTTTTGTTGGACTAAAAAAATTCCCATTGCTGATACGGCAAAGTTGAATCGACCATTTTCTGTAGTCACCGATTCGGGGTAGCGCCAAATAAGATGAATATCAGACCCATCTTGTTCAAAACGAGAAATTTCGTCTTGATCAAGGGCTGAATCGACGGTGTGGGAATCAATGCCAAACTGATCTGTAATCGCAGATCGCTCTGATGCGTCTGGTGCTGTAAACACAAAAACTGATGCTCTATCCGATTCTGCTGCAAGAAGTTTTCCCTCGAAGATTTGGTATGATTCAATCATGGTTTCCTCCAGCAAAAGGGGTTGTTAGCAACGTAGAGCAGGCTCAGTATACCACCAAGACAGGAATATGTCTGCGATCTTTCAGTGAGAAATTGATGATGCCAAAACGATCGAAATTGCCACGCCGTTGGGATCAGTAATGCGCATCATCTGCACTCCCGAAGGAAGCGCGATTGGCGTCGGAGCCGGTTCGCCATAGTGAATCAGTTTGTCTTGAACTGGCGCGAACGATTCCTCGATAAACGTGAGAGCGATGTTGGTTCCGGCTGTGAACTGTGGACCATTGGTGAGCGCCACCAGTTCTACCGTCACCGACTGGTGCTGGAGAAACTGAAGTGTCACTCCTTCGAGGTCGAGGCGACTCTCTTTGCTGAATCCCAAAACGGTTGTGTAGAACTGAATTGATTTTTCTAGATCCGTAGTCATAATTGAAATAATTGGTGAATTCATAAGTACATCCTTTTTGTTTTTTGCTATTTCGTTTTTGTTATTTCTGTGTAAGTTCGATCAAATAGATTTTTGACCAAAATTTTCCTGTCACCCAAAGGCGGTTTTTTCCCGCAGAAGCGATCCCGTTTACAACTTGCTCATCCCCCAGAGCACCAGCTTTTTTTCGCAGTGAACTCAGGTTTATCACCGCTGTCACTTTTCCGCTGGTGGGATCAATTTTAACTATCGAATCAGAGTACCACACGTTGGCAAAAAGTGCATTGCTATGCCACTCCAGTTCGTTTAGTTTTTTGAGCGGTTTGCCATCAAGTCTTACGGGAATCCTCTTGAGAACCGAAAAGCGACAACAGTCGCGAATGGTCAGTGTGTCCGACCCATTGCTCATCCAAAATTGATTTTTCGGATCGATAGCCAGCCCCCACCCTTCGCCGGAATAGGGAATCGTGGTCACCGGCGCAATCGAAGGATAACGGTAGAGATAGACTTTCTGATTCTGCCACGAAAGCTGAAAAAGTGATAGCCCATCGCTGGCGAGCCCTTCGCCGAAATAGCTATCGTTGCGCTTGGACGATTTGATCACGCGACCATCGGCGGGGTCGATCTGGCGAATTCTCGTGCCACCTCCGGGTGAACCGGTACTTTCCCAGATCATACCGTCCTGAACGATCAACCCCTGTGTGAACGCATCGCGGTCGTGAGGAATTTCTCGGATAATCTTGAACTGAATCATCGGCGCAGCCACAAGGTGAACCGCACAGAATAGAATCGCCAAACCTGCTTTTACTCTCATCGTTACCCCAACTTTATCCGCGGATCTGACGCGGCGAGAAGAGTGTCGGCGATCATGTTACCGATCACGAGCATCACCCCGGCGATCATCATGTTTCCCATGACAAGGAAAATGTCCTGCGAACGCACCGCATCGAGCATAATTGTGCCTAGCCCTGGCCAAGAGGTGATAATTTCGATCAGGGCTGCGCCGGAAAGAAGTGCGGAAAATTCATAGCCGAAAATCGTGATCAGAGGATTAATTGCATTGCGAAGTGCGTGTTTATAGACGACGCGGTGTTCTGGAAGTCCTTTGGCTCTCGCAGTGACAACGTATTTCTGACGCAACTCTTCGAGCATATTTCCGCGCATGATTCGCTGAAGGCTTGCAATCGCTGAAATCCCGAGAACAGTTCCCGGGATGATCAGGTGCTTCCCCACGTCGAGAATTTTCCCGACCGTGGAAAGAGAATCGTAATCCATTGATTTCATGCCGCCTATGGGGATGATTCCAGGGAAGAGCGCATCGCTAACATAGAGAAGAAGAAGGGCGAGGAAAAAGTTCGGAAACGAAATACCGATGTAGGCAATAAACGAGAAAAATCGATCGAGAAACTTATATTGATGAACTGCGGCGTAAATTCCCAAAGGTATTGCCACTGTCCAAGTGATAAAAATTGAAAAGAGAGAAAGTATCAGGGTATTGACGAGTCTGCCGGAAATCACCGTCCGCACTTGTTCTTTCATGGTGAACGAGTAGCCCATGTCCCCGCGAACGAGATTTCCTACCCAGTAGCCATATTGAACAATTGCCGGTTTGTCGAAATGGAATTTCTCTTCCATCTCCTTGATCGTCTGTTCGCTGATCTGTGGATTTGCGCGGTACTTAGCGAGAACATCTCCCGGCGCGAGTTGCATCAACATAAATGTGAAAAACGACATGGCGATCAAGAGCGGGATCGTGACTAAAATTCGTCGAACTATAAAGGTGAACACAGAATCTCCCCAAGTTATGGTTTCAGCGGGAATAATATAGTTGCCGCTAGAGCTATTCCGAAGAGAGCGCACGAAAATCGTTTATGGTAGTTCTGTCGGTTCTGCCGTCACCTCTTTGATACATTCTAGAAGGCGGAGGGCTATTTCCTGAATTGCCTTCGCCATTTCGTCAGCACTCATTTTCCCTGAAAAGGGTAGACGAAAGTGTCGTTCCGTTTTGCTTTTACTATCAAAAAAGGAAACTTGAAGGTGATTATTTTGCTCATTGGGCATTTTGCGAGGAATTGCCCCGTCAATGATTATGTAGTGAAGCGATTGGTTCGATGTGTATTCCCAGTGTTGGCGGTAGTTAATTTCGCTGACCGCCGTAATTTGAGCTGTTGGTTCGCGTCTGATTAGCTCTGCTTGGATCAGTCCAGGAAGTTGTTCGAATTGAGTGGACTCTTCGGCAATTGGGTGAATTATCACCACCACTTTGGTCAGAAGTGTATCATCCGTAGCTATGGTTATATTTTCAGTGGTGTCGATAAGTGCGGGACAGCCAAAGGCAACGGTTCCCGGAAAGGTGTCGCAGAACTGTTGTTGAAAATCTTCGAGAATGAGTCGCCGCGAATCGTGTAATCCGGTTCGATAGAGTCGTCGTTCGAACCCTTGTGGCAGAATTTCTCCGGGAAAACCTCCCGTTTCGACAATTTCTAAGAATCCACTTATGGTGCGAAGGCGTGTGCCGACAGAATCCGTTTCTATAAAGGCAATTCCCGCCACTGTTGCGATCCCTTCGTTGAACAAAACCTGAACAGAGTGATTCGTGGCGGTTATCCATAGTTTTCCTGATTCAAAGAGGATCGCCGCGCCGGAGTCGTTGATTGTCAGATCTGCTTTTCCGGTATCCAGAAGTACCGTTCCGAATGAGTTCAGGTTCGCCAATGTTTTTGGCTTGATTGGTGAACAGATTGCGGTAAAAATCATCAAAAAGATCAGGATCAATTGTTTCATGGGAAGCCTCGTTGGTTTTTAACTGAGCTAAGTATACGATCTATGTTCGTTCCCGTGAAGAGAGAATCTCTTATCAATTGAATCGGAACATATTTTCCCGCGGTATACAATGATCAATTTCCGGAGGAACGGATGTCAGAAGAGAAAAAACTTTCACCGCGCAGTGAAAAAGACGGAATTCTCAACTTTGGTAAAGAGATGGGTTCCGCTCTTGCAACAGCATTAGTTTTCATAATTTATATCATACAAGCCTTTGTTATTCCGACCGGATCCATGGAAAAAAGTCTCCTCGTCGGCGATTTCCTTCTGGGGCTGAAATTTATGTACGGCGCTCCCGTTGTTCCGGGGATCCCTAAAATTGTTGACACCTACTGGAAATTTCCCGCAGTTACCGATCCAAAACGGGGCGATGTGGTGATTTTCAAATATCCGGGAAAAGGTGGTCAGAACTATATCAAACGCTGTATTGCCGTTGCGGGTGACACGGTTCAAGTTGTGGGGAAACTGCTTGTTGTCAATGGGGTTGAACAGATCCCACCGCCAAATGCACAGTGGATTCGCGGCGGAGAGCTCGCTCCGGGGATTACCAACTTTGCCCCCATTTATGTGCCGAAAAAAGGAGATACGCTGAACATCGCTTCGGCAGATCTTCGCGGATTTATTTTTTATAAACACTTGATTCATCAAGAAAACCCATACAAGACAATGACCGAAACATT
The DNA here is from genome assembly GCA_020048285.1 of bacterium. Taxonomy (GTDB): domain Bacteria; phylum Fibrobacterota; class Chitinivibrionia; order Chitinivibrionales; family Chitinivibrionaceae; genus JAIFMU01. Next base: position 23,835 of record JAIFMU010000082.1, read on the forward strand.
TGGCCTGACGATCAATGGTGTCGATTATACCGATTCTACCCTCGTTTTGACGGGCATTGATCCGGAAAACAAGTTGGTTCAATATCTTGGACTTGCGAATGGCGCGCCGATCAAGTTCCGCGAACTCGCTCCACAGTTCAAACAGTTGAGCGATATGGGTGATTGGTCGCAGTACGCATTCTATCTCGATCTCTGGAGCAAAGTGTTCACTCACATTACCGGTTCAGAAAAGATCGCGTTCCCAACAAAGTTGTTCATGGATGGCAAAGAGGTCACTACTTACATTACGAAATGGGAAAGCTATTTCATGATGGGCGACAACCGAGACAACTCTGCCGATTCCCGTTATTGGGGATTTGTGAACCGCAATTTTGTTAAAGCAAAAGCGGCGATTATCTACTTTTCGCTCGATAAAGAAGTGCCATTCTATATGCTTCCTGCAAAAATCCGCTGGAACCGTTTGGGTAAACTCATCCGCAATTGGGATGGTATGACCAACGGTAAAAAATATGTGCCATCGCCGATAGTTGATTCGACGGTCACCGTTTCCCAGGTGGTTGATAGTACTTCGAGTGCTGTTATAGATACTACTGCAACTGTTGATTCGATTCAGAAATGAACCGTGAACTCATCGAGGCGGCTTCGCGGTCGCCTCTCTTTTCTTCGTGCGACACCTTTTCACTCTATCTACATGTGCCATTCTGTGCTCACAAATGTGGCTACTGCGATTTCTACTCCAAGGCCAGTCGTTCTGGCATAGATCAATTTCTTGACAGTTTTCAAAAAGAGATCGATCTCTATCTTCGCATTCACCCCGAATTAAAATCAAAAAAAGTAACAACCATTTTTGTCGGAGGCGGAACACCTTCGATTCTCACTGAACCTGAGTGGGTTGCGTTTGCCACCAAGGTAACTGATTCTTTTCTGCTTACCGATGATTGTGAGTGGACGATTGAATTCAATCCTGAGTCGTTCTCCGATGCAAAAGCGCGAGCGTGGAAAGGGACCGGTGTGAATCGTCTTTCCATTGGCGTGCAATCGCTCAACGACTCTGTGCTCAAGCAGGCAGAACGAATTCACTCTGCTCAGCGCGTGATTGAACTGCTGAGCAATCCGATTCTCGCTGAGTTTGACCGGATCAGTTGTGATACGATTTATGGACTTCCCGGTCAGACCGTGGCAGACGTTACAGAAACGTTGTCGCAGTTGATCGCTTTTCCCGTGGTCAGCCATATTTCCGCATATGAACTTACCATCGCTGAAGATACCCCCTTTGCCACGCTGGAACAGTCGCTCTTTCCTGACGATGAGGGGCTTGCCGATTACGAATCGGCAGTGCTGGAGTCGCTAATCGCGGCGGGATTTGAACGCTACGAAGTATCAAATTATGCAAAACCGGGTAAGCAGTGTCGTCACAACCAAAATTACTGGACTATGAAACCGTATCTCGGGCTGGGCCCATCGGCTCACTCATTTGATGGAGCGAAACGTTTCGGCGATGTTGGTTCCTTACACGACTATTGCCAACTGATCGATGCGGGCTTAATTCCGTGGGGATTTTTCGAACAGGTCACACCGGAAATGCTCCAAACGGAGTTTCTCTTTTTGTCACTGCGCACCGCCGACGGAATCAATCTGAAACGCTACAAAGAGCTTTTTGGCGAGCCACTTCTGAGCGGGCCGCGAAAAGCAACTATCGATGAGTTGTGTCGCCAAAACCTCGCCGAACTAGATGATCACCAATTCTGGCTGACTCCTCAGGGACTCAATCTTGCCGATGGTGTTGCAAACCGCCTTATCTAATTCGAAAACTCACCAAAAATTGCTTGTATAATGATCAAATTCACCGTACAATCTTCAGTAAATCTCATTTTGGGAGGTACTATGCGTATTGCACTACTCTTTCTACTGCTCTTACTTTTCTCATGTTCCAAACCGAAACCGATTAAAATTGGTTTTTTGGCGACCCTTTCCGGCAAAAATTCAGAGCTTGGCATCGGTGCACGAACCGGAGTCCGCATAGCCGTCGAAGATATCAATGCGAACGGAGGCATCAATGGTCGCCCGCTCGAGCTGGTTGTGATCGATGACGAAAGTTCACCGGAAGTTGGCATTCGAAAACTTGATAGCTTTGCCGTTGAAGGCGTTTCTATTGTTGTCGGGCCTTTTACGAGCAATATGAAATCAGTAGTTGATGCTGGAATGAAAAAGAATATCCTTTTTGTGAGCCCCACCATGTCAAGTTCTGAACTATCCGTGGCGAATGACCTCTTTGTGCGAGTTATTCCTACCTGCGTCGATCAATCACAACTCTTGGTTAAAGATTTAACAGCGCGAAATTTCAAAAATATTTTGGTCCTTATCGATGAAACAAATCACGCATTTTCTTTTGATGTGTGGCGTTGGATGGAAACTTTTGCCTCAAAAAATGGCACGAGAGAACGATATCAGATGGATACACTTTTCCTTCGCCAAGCCGGTCGTCCTGAACAGTTAGCGCGCCTTGTCGATTCGTTGAAATACGATGCTGTTGTGGTTATTTCAAATGGCATTGATTATGGAATCGCCGCTCAACACATCAAGAAAAATGTTTCCCCTGTCGCGCTCTATGGGGCGCGTTGGTCGGCAACTCCAGACCTCTTAATCAACGGCGGAAAAGCTGTGGAAGGTGCTCGTTTTACCGCAAATATCATTTACGGAAAGCGAAGTGAAAAAGAGTCACGGTTCTTTGAAAGATTCACGCGTTTACAAGGAAGTTCTCCTTCGTTTATATCCTTGTTCAGTTATGATGCAGTAACCCTTCTCGCGACTGCGCTCCGTACTAGCAAAACGGCTTCTGAACCGGCCCGTGTGCGCGATGCGTTGATCAATGGGAAAACGTTTGAAGCGTTACAGGGAACCGTTACTCTTGACTCTGCTGGTGATGCCTACCGTGAAAAAATTGAACTTCTCACGGTGAAAAATGGAGAAATCGTTCGATGCGAACTCGAAAACTAAAGAGTCTTCGCCAAGAACTTCTACGCCAAGGGGTGTTCGCGGTTTCTCTCCCGTTTATACTGCTCGGGATTATCTCAATTACTATTTCAGGAATGATGCTTTACAAACACATCTCCGAGCGCAATGAAGCGATTGTTGAACAGGGTGCATTGCAGGTTGAACATCAGATTCGCGAATTGGAAAGTGATGTGCGAACTTTGGCGGGGAACATCACCGGCCATTCCACTCCGAAAGTGTATCTACAAAATTTTCTCGTGACACATCCTCATTATAGCTCAATTTGGCTAACAGACTCTTCTGGTAAAGTCATTGCTGCGGAGCCGTCGTCATATCAGCTTAAAGGCATGGATCGTAGCGGAAGTGAAGCGTTTCGTTTTTCGCAATCAGGTGTTGATGAAAGCCATTTTAGTAATACATTTATTTCATACGAGTTGCAAGAACCTGTTGTGACCATTTCATACCCTTTAAACGGGGGCGTTATCGCCATTGAGTACCGTGTGAGTGACTTAAACCGATATATTGGGCAGGTCGATAAAGGTCGCAGTTTTTCCATGGTTCTCACTGATAATACGGGCACGTGGTTGACGCATCCAGATAGTGACAAATTGCAACAGCGTGAAATAGACCCCAACAGTTCCTATTTTCGCTCGATTGAATCCGGAGGAAAACGAGATTCGCAATTTGTCCGCTTTGCGGGGAAATTATCGACATTTTTTGTCCGAAAAAACAGCCGTTCAGGATGGTATGTAACCATTTATCAGCCTGTAACAGCTGTGGTAGATCCACTGTTGTTACAGGGCGGAATTCTCTTGCTTTTTGGACTGTTTCTCATAGGATTTTCGTTGTATCGAAATCGAGCGATGATCAACAATACGATTGCTCCGATTGAACACTTTATCGGTGTTGCGGACTCTGTCAGTAAAGGTGAATATTCTCGACTGCTGCCACCGCTCAATTTTGAAGAGTTTCACACTTTGGCGAAAGCCTTTGATGCGATGATTCAGGGGATTCAAACGCGAGAAAAAGAGCAAAACTCGTTGTGGAAACAGCTTATTCAATCACAAAAAATGGAAGTTATGGGGTCGCTGGCTGGTGGAATAGCTCACGATTTTAATAACATTCTTACCGCAATCGGTGGATTTGCTGAACTCTTGACTGAAGAACAATTTGACGAATCACTGAGAATTGAGTACGCGACGGAGATTCTGAATACTACGGGGCGCGCCGCTGCGTTAACTCGACAACTTTTAACCTTTTCTCGCAAGGAGGATATCAAGATTGATACGGTTGAAGTTGTGGGGTGTATTACCTCGCTTATTTCGATGCTTCGCCGGATTGTTGGTGAAGATGTTGAACTCGTGTGCGTATCTAAAATTAAAGCGGGCTACATTCTCGTGGATAAGCATCATTTAGAACAGGTTGTACTTAATTTTACGGTAAATGCCGCCGATGCATTGCGAGAAAACCTGACGAAACAGCCGAAAATAGAAATTCTCCTTGAAAAAGAGGATAAAACAATTGTACTATCCGTTATCGACAATGGCCCAGGAATCCCTAAAGAGGTGTTGTCTCATATCTTTGAACCATTTTTTACCACTAAACCAGTGGGAAAAGGTACAGGGATGGGACTGGCAACAGTACGGGGAATTATCGAAAAACATGGCGCAGAACTCTGCGTTGATACCGATGAAAATGGAACCGCGTTTATTACGCGTTGGAAAGAGTCTTCGGTGAGTAATATTGACAGCGTTGAGTCACTAAAACAGGACAATATAATGAAGTATCGCATTCTTCTTGCCGACGACGAACCGCTCCTGCGCAAAGTGGGAACTGCAATGCTCAGACAGCTTGGCCACGAAATTGTCGAAGCGAAAGATGGTCTCGAAGCATTGGAGATTTTAGAGGGCGATAGCACATTTGATCTGCTCATGACCGATATGATCATGCCCGGTGGAATCAGCGGTGAACAGTTGATCAAACAAGCTCATGAATTATATCCTGACCTAAAAGTGATCGTCCTCTCGGGATATACCGACAATCAATTGGCGGAGTTTACGCCCGATGACGACGTTGTGTTTCTCGCTAAGCCATTTAAATTAGACCAATTGCGCGATATTCTTGCCGAGCGATTTCCCACCGCCTAAACTCGTCGCGTTGAACCTCTTCCTTGTACCACAAAATTCCCTCCTCCCACGGATACTACCGGCTCCTGCATCAACTATTTTCTGATGAACTTTTCAGACGGTGGTCTATGTATTTCCGAAAATCAGAAAAATCATTTCTTGTAAAATTGCTCACGCCGGTTGTAGCCACTTCGCGATTCTTTATGGCTAAGGATAAGCCTATTCCTGTTAAGTTGTTGCGATGGGTGTTGCTGATTCCGGTTCTGATTATAGCACTGCTCGTTGCGGTTGATCTCAACATATTCTGGTTGTTTGGCAAAAGTCCTCGCATGGGGCTTATGATGAATCCGAAAGTTAACGAAGCAAGCGAAGTATATTCGTCGGAAGGTGCACTGCTTGGAAAGTTTTTTTATGAAAATCGCGTGGCTGTCACGTTTGATGAACTTCCTCCTGAACTAACAAAAACGTTAATCGCCACCGAAGATGAGCGGTTTTATACTCACCATGGTGTTGATATTCAAGGTCTCGCAGGCGTTCTGTTCGATGCAGCCAAGGGGGATGCGCGCGGAGGATCGACCATTACTCAGCAGCTCGTAAAAAATATGTACAACACTCGCAAAAAGGGTGGACAGGGTCTTGTTGGAAAACTTCCCGGGATGCGTATGATTGTAATCAAACTGCGCGAATGGACCACGGCGATCAAGTTAGAAGTACGGTATTCGAAAAAAGACATTTTGGCTATGTATTTGAATACCGTCGATTTCGGTAGTACTGCGTTCGGGATTTACACCGCATCAAAAACATATTTCGGGATTGAACCGAAAGATCTCACATGGGAACAGTCGGCTCTACTTGTGGGAATGTTAAAAGCCACAACCACCTACTCCCCGATTAAAAATCCTGATAAGTCAGTTAAGCGCCGCAACGTGGTTCTCAAGCAACTGGCCGTTAAAGGAATACTGACACAGGATCAGGTCGACTCTTTAACACAAATTCCTCTTGAACTTGACTACTCTGTTGAAAGTCCTTATAGTGGCTCTGCCAAATATTTTCGACTGGCCATGCTTGAAAGTCTCAAGCCGTGGTTCAAGGAGAATAAACTCGATCCGTATGCCGATGGCTTGAAAATTTACACAACCCTCGATACGGGGATGCAGCGCTATGCAGAAGAGTCTGTGCGCCAGAACATGAAAAATCTCCAACGAGTTTTTGATGAGCATTGGCGCGGCGAAAATCCGTGGGTTGATGAAAATGAGAAAGAAATACCCGGTTTCCTCGAAATGACGATTAGCACCACCGGTTTTTATAAAGATCTTCTGAAAAAACATAAGGGTGATTCGTCTAAAGCGTGGATCGAAGCCAAAGATCCACGTCCTACAACGCTTTTTTCGTGGGCTGATACGGCCGCAATTGATACCATCATGAGTTTTTACGATGAACAGGCATACTACAAACGGTTCCTTCACACGGGAATGGTTTCGCTGGATCCACAGGATGGAGCGATTCGTTCCTATGTGGGTGATATCAACTTCGACTTTTTTAAGTACGATAACGTCAGTCAATCACAACGTCAGCCCGGTTCGACATTTAAACCATTCCTCTACCTTGCTGCCATGGAAAATGGGTGGCGTCCGTGTGATTCTGTGGTGAACCAACCGGTGACCATTCGGTATCGCGAAAAAGGTGAAGAGAAAACCTGGTCGCCCCACAATGCCGACTGGAATACTTCGGGGACCAAGCATACATTGAAAAATGCGATGGCTCTTTCGCTCAATACAATTACGGTGCAAGTTGCGCAGAAAATTGGATTCCGCAAGGTCAATGAATACGCGGAAAAGATGGGAATCACGTCACCACTTGATACATTCCCTTCACTCTGTCTCGGTTCGAGCGATGTCTCTCTTTTGGAGCTAGTCGGGTCGTACTGTCCGTTTGTCAACGGCGGATATCGCGTAGAACCTCACTATGTCACGAAAATAACTGACTCGAAAGGGAAGGTGCTGTTCGAGGCGAAACCGAAAAGACAGAAAATACTCACCGATAAAGGTGTGTTCTACATGCTCCACATGTTCCGCGGTACGCTCACCGAACCGTACGGAACGACGCAGGCGCTTTTCTCTTATGACATTTTCAAAAAAGATATTGAATTCGGCGGAAAAACAGGAACCTCGTCGAATCATTCAGACGGTTGGTTTATCGGATTATCTCCAAAAATGATCGCCGGTTCCTGGGTGGGTGGATCTGAACGAGCTGTTCGATTCCGGTCGAGTTCTCTCGGCGAAGGGTGTAAAACTGCCTTGCCAAATGTGGGACTTTTCTTTGAAAAAGTGGTGAACGATTCCCGCTATAAGAAGGTTCACGCAAAATTTACTCTTCCCGATGTGACAGATGCGGAATGCTATATGTGCCATACCAAGTACATTACTCGCCCTGATTCGATGTTGCTTGATTCAACCTTGGGATTGGTCGATTCGGTTGATGAGTTTGGCAATATCGTTACGCGTGCCGCGGCTCCTGCGGAAGAATCTGTAGAGGAAGAGACCACGGCAACGGAGTTAATTGAAGAACTATTTTAGCGACATCTGTTGCTCATTTTCGATTCGGGTTGGATGTGTAACGCATTCGGCCCGTTTTTTATTGATTTTTCTCCATAAAAATTGTTCTCACGCAAATGCACAATACATAATCAAAATGTGTACTATATTCTAATAAACAATGGAGTGTTTGCGCTGTCGCAGTTCTCATTGTTTGTGATCAAAGGAGTTCTCATGAAAAGCTGTCTTAGAATCATTTTTGCCGTGTTGATTTTAGCAGGCTCCGTCTCGGCGGAGTTGACGTCGCAATTTCGTACGCAAAGCGGGATAAGTTGGCGCGGTTTGGCCCAGATTACTCGCGAGAGTCGCAAGGTAACAGTTCATGAATATTATCTCGAAATCGAAGAAGAGGTTGAACTGGGTGCCTATGCGGGATCATACGGTTCGCCCACAGAGTCACAACAAAGCGGGATAGAACTTTCAGGAACCTTTACTCTTCCAAAGGGGTCTGTTCTCAGCGGGGCAGTTCTGTGGGATGGCGGGAACATTCTCAAGGCAAAACTGAAAACGAAATCTGCCACAGAGAATGAGTACGCCGATTCCGCCGAGAGTGGGTCTGATTGGAAACCGAGCGCCGGTGATCCACTGATGATCGCTTTGAAATCGCGTGACACCGTGGATACGTACGCGTTTAATCTTTTTGCAATTAAGTGGGGCGAACAGCGACGTTTGCGCATTCGCTATCTTCAGCCGGTGGTATATGGAATCGGCGAAAACGGAACCTATATTGACCTTCACGCTGCCTTTGGCTCTTCAGTGGCGTCGCGACCCGCGGAGTTTTCTCTCGAATTGCGCGGAACGAAAACCGTGACCTCAATCAAAGTTCAGAATGGTGCATCGACCATGAGTTATCCCCTTTCTGAAACAGCTTTGGCGGTGATTGTTCCCTATCGCAACGACGTGCGTATACTTCGCCCTGAACTGAATAGCGGTGCGAAAATGTACTCCACGCGAATCGACACAGGAAAATTAGCCGGTGAGTACCTTCACTACTTTTCGTCGGTCCCGGAAGAGCTTCTCAAAAATGCGGGGCTCAAGCGCGAAGTGGTTTTCTTGTGGCGATGGGAAAATGAAAATTCGCTGGTCGAATGGACAAATCAGAACAAGTATTTCACGCAATACGGCTGGAAAGCACTCGATCAGGCGCATCAGATCACCTCGGTTGTATCGCGACTGCTCGATGCTCAGGCGGGGGTTGCACTCTATCACGACCGCACAGAAGGAAGTCGTGACACAGTCTTTTCACTCTGTACCAAAGGATCTGATGACGCGCAATCGCTGGTTAGCTATCTCTCCTATTTGACTCAAAACGATGGTGAAAATATTCTCAGCGATGTGAGTGGTTACGAAGTGCGCAACGAATCCGAAGGCGATTCTCTTTCGGCAGCTCAACTCGATTCTATCTGTCAAGCGGGCTTCAACGATTTCGAAATTGCTGTAACCGCGATTAAAACCATGTTTTCTACAGAGAGCAAAATCGTAAAGCACATTGTTCTGCTCACGGCGGGGAAACGAAAAACCGACAGCAATATCTCCTTTGCCAAGGCGATAAGTGATCTCGATGGCGTTACCATGAGCGGTTATGGGATCGATAGCAAATATCCCGACGGCTACTGGCCCGGAGTGGATATGAAATCGGTGTTGAGCACGCGCAAACTCACTGACGGGGGAGAGATTATTTCCAGCATACGAGTTCCCCGCGGACGTTCGGCAAACTTTTCACTCTACTTGAAATCGACGAAACAGAGCAAAGCCTTTACTGTCGATGGTGTAACAGCCAATGGATATACCAATTACAACACGATTGCCTTTACGGGGCACGCTGATCAGATGTGGAATGACACGGTGGTATGGAAAGCGCAGGATCTTCAGGGAACAGAGATTGGTTCATTCATCCAGGTTCCATTGAGACAGAAAAGTGTGAACGACACGGATCAGATTATGCTGTGGGGTGGATCGGCTTCAAATCCCTATTCGGAACGGATCAAGTCCGGTTCGGTGGGGTACCTCGTGGGATTCGTCGATGAAAGCTATTCACTACTAGCCATGCCCTACGATTCGGTGTCAAAAGAGATTCAGAAACAGATCGAAGCGGGTGGGGACATTGCAAACCTCAGTCGCGACGAAATATTTGGGCCGATAACGTCGCTGGTAGCCAAGAGTATCAAAAAAGGTCCCGGCATTCACGGAATCACGTGTATTTCCGGTGCGGTTCGTTTTGCACTTTCCACGGGTTCAGCCGCGTCGGCGGAACTGCAGATCTACGATCTCAAGGGGCGCATGGTGATGCGGTTTTCTGGGGATCAACTGATCGGCAGAAGTGAACTGCTCTGGGATGGCACCGGATTTGGCGGAGTGCAAATAGGTAAAGGAGTCTATGTCGCTCGGTTCGCGCTGAACGGAACGGTTCAGGCATCGATGAAATTCACGTTGTAAGTACGCGAATCACGCACGTATCTCACACTGACTACTGGCAAAATAATGGGGGAACCATGGAACGACCGGATATTTTTGACTATTCTGACTTTCGGCTCTATCTGAATGACCTTTTTAATTTTCGTTACAGTGAAGATAAAAAGTTCAATAAAGCCTACGTATGCAAGATGCTGGGGCTCGAAAATAGTCGCAGTTATTTTCAGGATATTATCAACGGGAAATATCTTTCGCCGATCAAGGTTCCGCTCATGACCGAAGTGTTTGAACTCAACAAGGGTGAAACCAAGTATTTCCGCATTCTTGTCAACTACAATCAGGCCTTTGATGAACCGGATGAGCGGGAACTCTATTTCGAACAACTCTTGTCGTTGAAACGCGCCAGTGGGCGAGAAGTGGATACATCCCAGTACGAATACTATACGCGATGGTATCACTCGGTGATTCGCGCCACACTGGATATTATTGATGCCACAGAATCTGATATTGCCCTGATCCGCAAACAGTTGATTCCGGAGATCTCTTCGAAACAGGTGGAAGAGTCGCTGGCACTGCTGGCGAAACTGGATCTCATTTTTGTGGACGAACGAGGATTTCTCAAGCCGTCGGATACGATTATTCGCACGCCTCAGTATTGCCGCGATGAAGCGGTGATTCGCTATCAGATGCAGATTCTCGAACAGGCACAGCACGTCTATCCCGCAAAAAGCAAGTCCGGTATGAACAAGCGGACTATCACGAAAATTCTCACCTTTTCCGCCGAGGGCAACAAGCGGGTCGAATCGGCGATCGATCGGTTCAGCAATGAAATTAATACCATCGTTTCCGAGGATGAGGATGAACCGGATCGCATCTATCAGATGTTGATCACCCTTTTCCCCTATACCAAATCGACGGGGAAATTGAGCCCGGCAAAAGGAGCACAGAGATGAAAAAAGTAGTAGAAATGATGCTTCTGGCGTTCGTGATTGTGATGATAGGGTGCAATGCGCCTTCGGTGGCGGGAAAAGTGGATGAAACAGATACGCAACTTCCAGGATTGATCTCGCCTGCGGGAATGCCCGTAGCCGGTGCGAAAGTAAAGCTGTTCAAGAGTCAGGACACCACCGGCACCGTGGTGGATTCTATGGTGACCGATGCCAATGGGAAATACTCTCTTGAAAAAATCCCCGATGGGGTCTACGCGATCTGGGCGGAAACGGACAGCCTCGTCTTTTTCAAAGATGAAATCGTGCTCACCGATTCGACCACCTACCGATCCACGGATACGCTGGAACAGCCGCGAACAATTCTCGTACCGGTCACGGTGGAACCGCAACACTCGCCGCAGATCATTATGGCGCAGATTCTCGGTACCAACGAATATCCGCTAGTGCAACCATCCTCGACGAATCGCTCCTATCTCGTGCTCGATCGCGTGCCCAACGGATCGTTTACGGTGCGACTTGCACCGGCAAATCCGAACAAGCACGAGTACACTCCGCGCAGTTGGCCCATTGCGATCAGCGACAATTCGCCTGACACGGTGGCAGAAGTGTGGCACATGGAGTACACCGGCATTCCTGTGGTGAAAGGTGTCGCCGCTCAGTTCGATACGCTCACCGGCATAGCCTCGGTTTCGTGGGAACCAACGCCCTTTTCGCTCTTTTCTCGCTATGAAATCTATCGCGACCTGATCAGTGCGCCATCGCTTTCGACTCAACCGATCGCTTCTACAAGCGAACCGCTCTACAACGATTCTCTGGTGGCAAACGGAGTTGTGCCGGGAACCTACATCTACCGAATAAAAATTCGCAACAGTGCCGGTGAAGTGGGTGTTCACCACTACGTCGATACGATTACCTATGTCGATCCCGCGGAAGAGTTGAACATTTTAAAATCTACGGCAGTAGGGGTGAACTTTCGCGAACGGGTGAAGATTCCTCTCAACGTGAGCAGTTGGTTTGGGGAAACGCCGCAAGGAACAATTGCGATCAATGGCGGTGCGGCACAACCGTTGAGCTCCTTTGACACAGTGGCCATCTCTATAGATTCTCTTATTGGCGAATCAATTCCCGTGGTGGTAGCAATCAGTGGGGACAATCGCACGGTGGTTGATACCATTTTGCTCAATGTAACACTGGCGTGGAACAAAATAGGAACAGTTCCCACCGCCGGAACCGCTCTTCAGCCACTGCGCGTAGGAGAGTCAATCTACCTTCCCGTGATTGCCGGAAATCGCTACTATCTCTACCGCAGTGATGATTCGTGTCGCCAGTGGAACCTCCTGTCCGACTCGGCGGTGGCAACGAGCCCGCTCTCTGCCGCTTCCAATCCTGTAGCGCAGGATGGGTGGCTCTGGATTGTCGATGGAGTGGGAAATCTCTGCAGTTCTCTCGATGGAACACTCTGGACGGTGAACAGTTCTGCCCCGGTGGACCCGTTCTGGGAGGGGCTTACGGAAACGAAAATCCTTGCGTCGGTGAACGGAACTCTGGAACTGGCAATCGACAATAGCCATGACCGCACGTCCGGTGGAACAGAACTGACCTTTTGGCGATACAATCGCACTGCCGGTGTGTTTGATTCTACGGGGAAACTGCGCGAGTATCTCAATCACTATTGGATCGAATCGGATGAAACGGGAGTATCCCTCTATACCTTTGATGAAAAAAGCTCCCGCCGGGCCATTGATCGCTACACTGTTTCCAACGGCGTAGTTCAGACTGGCACATTGAATCAAAATAGTGAAGATCTCTCTTTTCGTTCGACCTCGTACCGCCACCTTTCTATGACCCGATTCTGTGGCAAACAGCTCTTTGTTGATGGGCGAGGTGCAAACCAGTTCCTCGCCGTGAATATCGGACAACAGTGGAACCCTAATCTTATCGCCAAGGCCCATGCAGTGGGAACTGTTCCCACAACGCTCCCCGTTCAGTTGATCACCATGGGAAATACGCTCTGGATGGTCAATGCGGAAGGGGTATTTGCGGGGCAATGAATGAGTCGGTTGCTTGGTGGGCTGGTTTTACAGAATTACATACCGCTGTGTCGCGGTAAGCTCCTTGTAGCAGTTGTGAACAGATAGAAGAGTGCGAAAAGAGTATGCAGGTATGACACAACAACGATTGCTCATAGGGGGCGGATAAACGAGACTGTGCAAGTATTTGCAATAAAACACAAAAATCGTAGATTCGGCCCTATGTGGCCGACTGAAATCAATGTAATCGGTTGATTTAATCTTTGAAAAGATGCCCACACAGGGGCATATCTACGGAAAATTTGAATTCTTGCACAGTCTCCCTGCCCCCCTCCGGCGTTACCGCCAAATGAGCGTTTATCTCTGATCGTGGTAGACACATTGGTCTACCACTATATCGCATTTTTCATTCTTTTACAATCCGATCAGCCTCCGTCTATAGTGTTTTTACAACCATAACCGCAAGCGATACAGGATCAACTAGCCATCTCTTCGAGGTTGTTATCTTTACGCGTCTGATCAGCCTTTGCGCGTGATACTATCTCATCTATAACTCCGTCAAGAACAGGGATCAGTGGTGCATATTTTGTATTGTCATCAAGGGCAGTATTATTGATATGAGAAAAAATGGCAGTGATGCGTTTTACAATATCTTCGCGAATTGAACTGATGTCGCGATATACCTCTTCATTGGCGAGATTGTATTGTTTCTGCATAAGCAATGTGTCAAATTGGGTCTGCATTTTAGTAATATCTACAATATGCACCCCTGCTTTCGCCTCTTCGATCACCCCGGACATATTTGCCAACGCAGCGAGAGTGTCTTTAATAGCAGAACTTAAGTTCAGCTGGCCCATTTGCTGATATTGTTGACACGAGGCATTGATTACTGATAGTAACTGCTCGGCAGCATCGGCGGCATCTCCGTTGTACATTCTATTGTCCAAAAGTCCTTTTAGGTAGCTGATCAGTGCTTTGAGATAGGCTTTGCGCGATTGGTGTATTGACTCTTTAGCTTTTGTCATGGATGATTTTCGCGTTCTCGAATTGACGATGTGCATCTCCTGTGAAAGTGACAAAAGGGTATCAAAGTGAGGTTTAAGACCTGCTTCAGACCTAAATGTCCCGGCACTTTTAGCCATAAGTTCTCCCATTTCAGGAAGTAGTACGGTAGGTATTTTTGTGTGGTGAAACGTTTTCAAAACGCTCATGGTAACTCCTCTCATGCGAAAGCTATACTGTTCGCAAATATGTTTCTTTAAATGAGTATATTTTACTCGTATAAATATAGTACCGTACTGTTTTTTGCCTGTCAATACCCAGAAATGAAAAAAGATAGAGTCGCTTTGTTAAAAAAGAGTGTGTTGCTGTTCTGCTTGTAACTCATCTGATCGCTAGCAGTTATTTCTGTTTCTCCTGCATTGTTGTCCTCGCAACTCAAGAGATATACTGGTAGTAACTGCACAAGATGATATTCTGTGTTGTACGTGAACTGTTTCAGTAATGTGGTACTGTTTAAGATTTGGTTGAATTGTGCGACTGTTCATTTTTGTGTTTCACGGTTGTGCTATATCAAAACGAGCATTCGTTTTTGTATCTCACGGTTGTAATATGCCCAAACGAGTGTTCATTTTTGTATCTCACTGTTGTAATATGCCAAGACGAGCGCTCATTTTTGTATCTCACGGTTGTACTATGCCAAAATGAATGTTCATTTTTGTGTCTCACTGTTGTACTATGCCATAATGAGTGTTCATTTTTGTATCTCACAGTTGTACTATGCCCAAATGAGCGTTCATTTTTGTATCTCACTGTTGTACTATGCCATAATGAGTGTTCATTTTTGTATTCCATGGTTGTGGTACGTCAAAACGAACGTTCGTTTTTGTATCTCACTGTTGTAATGTGTTTAAACGTGCATTCATTCAAACATTTCATGAAATTATTATGATTGTGGTATGTTATAGATGCGGTGTGAATCAGATGCACACATTTGATTCCTGAGCTTGTCGAAGGATCCGTGGATATCGTCGGTTTGACAAGCTCACTGACCATATTACAAGAGGCATTTGTTTTACACCGGAGCAATAATGTAGTTATTTCATGGTGAGCCGGAGACTCATGGGTGGACATGCCGAGCCGGAGACTCGTCAAGAGAATAAGAGAATATAGTTGACATTCTTCGTCATACATAGTAATCTACCCGCTCAATTAATGAATAACTCATATAGGTTGAGTACAAATGCATCCAATGAAAAAGGCCCTCACAGCGGCACTACTCGCCGCGGCAACACTGTCGGCAGATCAACTGACCATAGGAACATCAAGTAATCAGCTCAATCTGACCCTAAGCGGGGCAGAATCAAAAGTGGGGGTAAAACTCTATGACCTCATGGGAAGAGAACTCTTTAACCAACAGGAGATGACACTTAGTAGTGGTATGCAATCAGTCCCGCTGAACAGTTCACTGGCCCGCGGTATGTATATCATGCAGGTTTCAGTTGATGGAAAGCAATTCAGCAAGAAAATGATTGCTGGAAGTTCGGCGACATTTGAAGTCTCATCAAATTCTCTTGCTCCAAATATTATTCATTCAAGAGCAATAGCTTCAGGTAATAATATTATTGGATATTCTATGGTTGATATAACAGGAGGTTATAGTAATCTCTCTGGGCTTGGAAGATCTATCTCGATAGGAGATCTCAATGGTGATGGCAACGAAGATCTATTTGCCATAAATTTTGGGATTTTGAAAATGGGTTCTTCCGGATCTGTCATTTCTGATTCCACAATGCCGTTTGGTGCAGCATATAATACTGGTTTTGCTGATTACTACAATTCACTTAATTATTCCGATTATGAAAAAAGCTACGCATATAGTGGAAAAATTGTAGATGCCGCTTATCTTGGTAAACATATTGCTGGAGGGGTAACAAGCGATGTAGTTGTCATTGCTGTCGAAAAAACAAGAAAGCCTATATCGGGTGGTGGATTAACGTCCGTGACAACAAATGATCTTATCATTTTGAAGCTATCTAAAAACGGTGTAATTAATGAATACAACTATCTCTATACTGGTAATTATAGTAATAGAAATGTAGGAAATAATAAGATTACTATGTTAAGTGCGTTGGGTGATCTTGATAAAAATGGATATATAGATTTCGCGGCAGTTGATAATAGTGATTTGCGTACAATATATCCTACTGGCACATCCTATCCACCTATTGATTTTGCAGCATACGGTAGAGTTACATTGTACTTTATGGAATCTGCGAGTGTAGTACATAAAACCGTTGAATTGACCGCAGAATCCAAGAACATCAGTTCTGTAAAAGGTTATGGTAACACCAGTCCACTTTATTTGAATCGTCGTTGTACCAATGTAAATGATCTTAATGGAGATAACATTGCAGATCTCATGATTGGACAGGTCGTTTTCTATGGTGACAAGGTTGGTGCATACACTGGCGGGTATAAAGACATGAGTGCACCACTTGCAAATATTTTCCAAAGAGAATTAACAGCCAAATCATCATTTGCGACTAACCTGAGTGAACGTGTTGATGTAAATGGAGATGGTTACATTGAATTTGTAGGGGACACTGTCGGAAGAAGCCCTGGTACAGCATTTAGACAAAAGGTGTATACACTTATTCCTGGAAAAAGGGCAGGCGGGATTATTGAACCGATCTTATTTCCTATGCCTGATTTTTCATCTGCGAATAAAACCTATCCCGATGTAGTTTTTTCTTATCCAATCAATAGTGTTATTAAGCAGACTGCCAAATATGGGTCTGCATGATGTATTTTAAAGCATGAAAAAAACAATGCTAAAATCGGTTTCGTCAGATATTCG
>JAIFMU010000154.1 GCA_020048285.1 bacterium
TTCGCCCGATCCGTCGGCCCGATCGAACCTCGCTGGATCGAAGAGCTGGTGCCTCACCTTCTGAAACGAACCTACGGAAATCCGCGGTTCGATGCGGAAAAAGGTTCCGTCGTTGTGGAAGAAAAACTGATGTTCTCCGGCCTGGTTATCAGCGAAGGACGCATTCGGTTCTACGGGAAAATCGATCCGGTGAAATCCCGTGAAGTGTTCATTCGGCAGGCTCTTATCGAAGGGCAGATTGTCACGGTCATTCCATTCTTGCAACACAATCTCGATCTCTACGAATCGCTCTTACAGGAAGAAGCCAAACTTCGCACCACGGACTTTCTGGTCACCGAAGAGGAACTTTTTGCGTGGTACGACCAGCGGTTTCCGCAGGTCAGTTCGGTTCGCGATCTGATCGGATGGATCAAGGCGAACTCGCGGGACAAGTCGCTTTTCATGACCCGCGAAGATCTGCTTTTGTCCAACCTTCCCGCAACGGAACTGTTCCCCGAATCGATCGACTTGGGCAAGAGCAAGTTCCCGCTGAATTACGCCTTTGCTCCGGGCAAGGAAGATGACGGAGTCACGGTCACCGTTCCGCTCGGCGAGTTGGCGTTTATCCGCAAGGGAACATTTGGCTGGCTCGTGCCGCCGCTCTGGGCTGAAAAGATTTCCTGGCTGATCAAGTCGCTTCCGAAAGGCGACCGCAAACAGTTCATGCCGGTGAACGAATCGGCGGAAACGATCGCCCGTGCCATGAAATTCGAGCCTGTCGATTTTGAACAGGCCGTGTGCGATGCGATCAAAAAGGTCTACAACAAAAGCTATTCGCCGGCGGATTTTTCCGATGAAAAACTGCCTGATCACCTGAAAATCCGCGTGGCCGTGGTCGATTCAAAAGGGAAAACAATTAAGGAGACCCGCGACCTCGATTCACTCGGATCGATCAACGCCGAACAGGTGAAAGTGGGGGGCGGAAAGATCGAGCAACAGCTCGAAAAGGCGAAACAGACAGGCATAACCAGCTGGAGTTTCGGTGATCTTCCGGTGCAGAAAGAGATTTCCAAGGGGAACGATGGGTTCACGCTGTTCGGGTATCCCGCGTTGGTTCCGGCGGAAAAGTCCGTGGAAATTCACTGGCTCCCCGATCCGGAACAGGCGAAAATAAAACATCGAGCGGGAATCTCCGCACTTCTGGCGATTGAGCTTCAGCCCGACTTCGACTGGCTGGAAAAGGATCTAAAATTCTCCAAACAGCTCAAACTGTTCAGTTCGCCCTATGCCGGAGAGTCGGGACTGAAACCAAAGCTGATCAAAATCGTGAAAGAACATGTGCTTACATCTCCGGCTACTCCGCCGTTCACCAAGGCTGCCTACGAAAAGCTCAGGGAGGAACGGCGGGCGATCGTCAAAATGGGAGCGGTGAATATTCTCAATTCGCTGGAAAAAACGCTGGCTCAGGAGAAAGAGAATCGCGATTCGCTGAACCGATTCATGACCAAGTACAACACGAAAGTGTTCCGCGATCTCGGCGATTCGCTGAAATCGGAAATGCTCTCGTACATGGAACAGATCACCGACGGATTCTGCCCCTACCCGATGCTTTTGAATTTCCCTCGCTACATGAAAGCGTTCGGCTGTCGGATCGAAAAGGCGTTCAACAACACCGCTCAGTTCAGAAAACTGGAAAGCCAGCTCGAACCATTCGTGGAGATCATGGTGAAACTGATCGGCAGGTTCGACTCGTTCGATCCGGTGAAACAGGAGAAGGTTCTGGCCTATATGGAGTCCGTGGAAGAGTTCGCCATTGTGCTGTTCGCCCACCCGACGGTGAAACCGCTCATGAGTGTTTCGGAGAAGAAGTTGGGAGAGATGGTTCAGGGGATTGAGGGATGAGAAATGGGTAGATACGACAATGTATTTCCAAAGATTTGGATTCTTAAGGCAGAAATAATTGACAATCATTGCTATTTAATTGCCCTATTTCAAATAGAGTTTTCAGAGATTACAATCAGATTTGGCATTGATTATCAGAGCTATATCGGGATTAAAAAAATTATTCAAGATCGAATTTTTGAGAAAACTTTATTGTCAGAATACCGATTTCGACTTTTAACTGGGCATTCAAGTTGGAGTACAACCAAAGAAATAAAGCACTTCATTTTTTGGAAAAAGAAAATTAAGATAGCGCATTTTGGAGCCTCCATCGAAGTAACTCTAAAACGCCAAACTAAAGATGTACATTTCGAATGTTCCGACATATTCATTGGGCATATTGAATGGCTGAAATCGATTACGGACATTAATGAATTAATGCATGTTAAATATTCATCATAATCCATCGGGCAGGCCCGATGCTGGCAAAACCGCTTCGCGGTTCAATACAAAATCAATACAATTCGGTGTTGAGGGCCGATGGTCCGGTTTATCCCCGCATAGGCCGTTAGGCCTATGGGGTTGGATGGTCGGGTTGGATGGTCGGTCGAACGATAAATTAAATAACGAATCCAAATATCCCAATCAATCCAACAAATACCGTTCATCATATTCACAATCATATTTCCGGCACATATTCAGCAATTCATCCGGATACGATTCATGATGATGGTGTTTCCTTTGATTGTCGATGTACCGAACCAGCCGATTCAGATGAGATTGGCTCACGGAGAACATCCCGTATCCATCTTCCGATAGGAATGCCTTTTCTGGTCTGTCCTATTTCAACTCGGGTTTGTCCTATTTCGACTCGGGTTCGAGTTTACCGCGAATATGAGAATTGTGTTATCCTTTGGTACTCTTTCAGCAAAATGATTGTCTATGGTATATCTTTTAGTCAGAAAAGATGTTACGAGACGCGTAACGGATGCAATGTGAAGAGGAGCGTGCATGAGTTGTTGTGAATTTACGGTGAAAAAAGTATTGATGGGTTCAATTGATAAGGGAAAAGACCTTCTTTTGGCCTTGAAAGAGCTGGCAAAAGAACAGAACATTTTGGCGGGAAGAATTGAAATTCTCGGCTGTGTTTCCGAAGCAATGGTGGGGTATTTTAACAACAAAAGCAGAAAAATCGATTTTGTGAAATACCGCGATTTCATGAATATCGTCTCCTGCACCGGTACGATTACCGAAAAAGAGGGCGAACCGTTTATCCATCTTCACATGGCGCTTTCTGACCACGAAGGGCAAATGTTCGGCGGACATCTCGCGGAGGGAACTATTGTCTATTCTGCGGAATTCACGATCGCAGTGTACGAAGGAAATCGAGCCGTGCGATCCTTTGATCCCGATTTGGGTATTCATCATCTGTAAAAATTAGCGGGTCGGACAGAAATGGTCGACCCGCTCTTTTTATGTTTTAGAAAATGTCGTATGATGCACCGGCACTTTCCGTGAGGAAATGGAGCCAGTTGTTTACGTAGCCATCGCCGAGATTGTTCTCTTTTTCACTCGTTCCCACCGCACCACCACCAATGTAGCGGAGATTGAGAAATAGATTCCCTTTGTCGAGAACTTTCACGCCGCCGCGAAGAGATGCGTCAAGAATTGCGCCTACCACATCTTCGTCGCTTCCATTGAGATAGCTAACGGGAGCGTAAAATCCATCGATTTCAGATCCCCACCAGAACGTATCTCCTAAAGGAAGTTTGTGACGGAATTTTAACACCGGAACGGGACCGACATCTCGGTTTGTGCGAAGTTGTGTGCCGTCGCCCGATTCAAACGTGATTGTGGCATTGCGAATCTGAAATGAAATTCCCGCCGCTACTTCGCGTTCTGAATCTTCGAGAAAGTCGTAGAGATAACTGATTCGATAAAAGGGGAATCCATAGGTGAATGTCACCGGGGTTCCCGAAGCAAAGGTCATATTGTCCACGGTGAGATCGCGGGTGATAATTTCGGTGGTTTTCAGTTCGAGCGGTTGGTAGAGAATCGAAGTTTTATGCCGTTTCGAAAAATCGACATCCACAGAAAATCGTGTCACCCCAAAGAGTGTGGTTTGGCCGGCATCTTCGCGATAATCGATTTCGGTTCCATTGCTGTCAAACTGGATACGGTGATCTAGCACAGAGAGAAATCCCAATTCAGCCGTTGGGCGAATGGACATTTTTTTCTGGATTGATTCTTCTGCGTTACTAAAACTGAAAAGTGCCAGTGCTGCTATAATATGAACTGGTTTCATACTGTTTTCCTTTGAAAAGTGTCTCGAAATAGAATACGCTATTCGTTTTTCTCTGATGCTTCAATTTTCATGCCATAGAAATGAAATGTTCTGAGGCACCTTTGAATAATGATGTTTTACACGTGGAGAATGAATAAAAGGCACACGTTTCGCTTGCATTATGTATCTTTTTGGCTTATAATTGGTTTTTGCACTCTTGTACTGCAATTACACCTAGGAGCCGTGACTATGAATCTGGGATTTGATCTTTCTTTATCGATGCAGCAGAAGCTGTCATTCCAGATGATTCAGTCATTGAAACTGCTTCAGGCCACGGCTATGCAATTAGAACAGCAGATTCAGACCGAACTCGCCATGAATCCTCTGTTGGAAATCGACGAAACCGCCGAAGAAATCAGCGAGTTTGATTACGATGAATCTCCCGTTGGCACCCGCGATGAAGAGGGTGAACTGCGGTTCGAAGAGTCTGAAATCAGTGTTGGCGATTATCTCGAAGATGCCTATGAATATCGTTTTGATACGGGAGAATCCGCATCGGACACGCAAGAACGATACGACTATACAGAATCACTGCAGGTTTACGAAGAAACACTCGAAGAGGTTTTAACGCAACAACTTCACGAGTCCGGATTGAAAAAAGCGGATGAAGAACTTTCTCTAATAGTTGAATTCCTTATCGCATCCTTGGATGAACGGGGCTATCTCCCTGAAATGGATCTCAACGAATTGACTCTGATTCTTGGAGTTACCGTTGAAGATATTCAGCAGGGAATCGATCTTCTTCAAAGTTTTGATCCGGCGGGGGTGGGAGCCCGGTCTCTTCGCGAATGCCTGTTACTTCAGTTGAAAAGACAAAAACGCGAAGCTTCACTTGCCTATGCAATTCTCGACGAAAAATGGAAGCTCTTTGAAAAATTGAAAATCCCCGCACTCGCTCGTGCCTTTGAAGTTGATCAAATTGATATTCAGGATGCGATCGATGAAATTCGGGAGTTGGATCCAAAACCAGCAAAGCTTTACAGCAGTGGTGGTGATTCTATCCCCGTGCCAGATCTTATTGTGGATGAAATCGACGGAGAATTGACGGCTATTGTAAACGACCGTTTTATGCCTGATCTCAAAATTAATAAAGATTATTCCGACATGCTGAAACGCAAAAGTGGTTCAGGAAAAGATGTTAAAGAGTTTGTGCGCGAAAAATTCAACAGCGCAAATTGGCTAATTCGCGCGGTGGAACAGCGAAGAACGACCATGCTTCGGGTGATGGAAGCGATCATGGAACGACAGAAAGAGTTTTTCCACGAAGGGCCACCGAATCTTAATCCACTGAAACTTCAGGATATCGCCGATATGGTCTCGATGCATGTTTCTACAATAAGTAGAGTTACGAATAATAAATTTGTTCAAACGCCCTTTGGTATGTTTGAATTGAAATATTTTTTCAGCGAAGCGCTAGGGAAAAACGACGATGGTGATGATATATCTACCACCAAAATCAAAAACAGGCTGTCGATTATGATCGGCGATGAAGATAAAAGTGATCCACTTTCTGATCAGGTTCTTTCGGAACTTATGACGAAAGAGGGGTTTGCACTTGCTCGTCGCACGGTGGCGAAATATCGTGAACAGCTTGGGTTGCCCACTGCTCGCATGAGAAAGAAGTATGATTAAACGATTACCCGAATGGCTTCGCCGACCTGTCCCTCACAAGGGGGAGTCGGGAAAAATCGAGTCTATTCTCGCGGATAGTTCTTTGAATACTGTTTGTGAAGAAGCTAAATGTCCGAATCGCGCTGAATGTTACAGTTCAGGCACAGCAACCTTTATGGTGATGGGCGAGCGGTGCAGTAGGTCATGTCGGTTTTGTTCTGTTCAAAAAGGAAATTTAGTTCCTCTGAATCGTTCGGAGTTGGACGACATAATCGAAGCGGTCATTTGTTTGAACCTGAAACATGTTGTAATAACGAGTGTTACTCGGGACGATCTTTCCGATGGGGGAAGCGAATACCTTGCTGAAATGTGCCGGCGGTTGAAAGACCATCTGCCGCATTTGACGGTAGAAATGCTCGTCCCGGATTTTCTGGGCAATTTTTCTGCTATTGAAACCGTAGTGTATTCAGGAGTTGATGTTTTTGCTCATAATATTGAGATGGTGCCACGGTTGTATAAATCGTTGAGACCTGAAGCTCAATATGGAAGATCGTTAGAAATTTTGAAAAAAGCACGAGAGCTATCGACAAACCCGATTAAGACGGGTATAATGGTAGGTCTTGGCGAAACAAATGAAGAACTCTTTGATCTCCTTCGAGATGTAGCTGCAGTGGGAGTTGATATTGTAACGATCGGTCAATATCTTCAGCCGTCGCCTAATCAGGTGAAAGTACATCGATTTGTTACGCCTGCAGAGTTTGAAATATATCGCGCATTTGGAAGTGAAATCGGTATACCGCAGGTGGTGGCTGGACCGTATGTCCGAAGTTCCTATCGTGCGATAGAAGTGTTGAATAGAAGAAATGATCAATCAATGTTGGTTGATCGCAGAAAAACCTGTTAAGGAGGTTGCGTATGAACATCCAGATTACAACTCGTCATGAGAGCCATATCTCCGACGATACAAAAGCGTTCATTGAATCAGAAGTGTCGGGACTTGTGAAGTTCTATGACAAAATTACTTCGGCTCATGTCGTTTGTGATCGTGAAATCCACAAAAATGGCCAGGAAGATACGGTGGAAATTGACCTGAATGTGGATGGTACAACCCTAAGTGCCACAGCTACAGAAGAGAATCTTGGAAAAGCTATCGATGCAGTTATTGAAAAAATGACTCGTCAGCTTAAAAAGAAGAATGAAAAAGTAAAAGAACACAAATAAGTGTATATTAAAGGTAGGCCGAAAGGCCTGCCTTTAAAGGGAGCTTTGCTTTGAAGAAAAAACAGTCCGATGCTATTGTTGGTTTAGTTATTGTCGTTGCATTTATTGCACTCCTTGGCGGAATCATCTGGCTTAAGAAAATCAGTCTTACCAGTTCTACGGTTAGTTATACAGCACTCTTTCCCAAAATCGGAGGGCTTCAGGTCGGTGATCCGGTCTATGTCAACGGTGTTGAGAAAGGTACTGTCTCCTCTATTCTGTTGCACGAAGCAGAAGTAGCGGTTCAATTTAGAATTGACGAGACAATCCCATTTACAGACTCTTCGGATATTACCGTTAAAAATGTTGGCCTTATGGGTGAGCGTGCGGTAGAAATCATTCTTTCTCGAGCTGGTGAACAACATAAGCCAGATACCGGGAAAAAGGTAGCCAGATATATTAAAGGGAACTACGATAGTGGTATTTCTGAAGCACTTGGAATGCTAGGTAATATCATGGGCGAAGCACAGGGACTTCTTGATACGGTGCAGTATGTAGTCAACGAAACGGTAGCTGATCCTAAATTTGTGAAATTCTTTGGTGATGCCACAGGGCGCCTCGATACGATGACACTTCTACTCGATAGAATTGTTATTGAAAATGAACCGAAACTCGGCGGGATTGTGGATAATTTAGTTTCCGCATCTTCTGGCGTTGACGGAATTGTTAAAGAAAATAGATCGGGAATTAAATCGATCGTGAAAAATGCAGATGGACTATCTTCTGAAGCTCGAAGTATAGTTGTTGATGCTGATTCACTTCTTGCTACATTGCGAAGCATTTCTGCTAAAATCGATACAGGTAAAGGCACTGCCGGAAAGCTTTTGAATGATGATTCCGTTTCGGTGGAACTTACTTCAACAATTAAGAATTTGGATGAACTGATTAAAGAAGTTGATGACAAAGGGTTGAAACTTCGCGTGCGTTTGGGTTTTAAAGAGCGCAAATCAGATAGGGAGGCGGTTGTAAAATGATAGAAATTCAGGTTGAAGTAAAAAATGAGCATGGTGTTCACGCTCGTCCTGCAACCAAATTGGCTCAACTTGCGGGAAAGTTTAGCGCATCCTTGGTTGTTATCAACAAAGGAATGGAAGCAGATGCAAAAAGTGTTATTAGTGTGATGATGCTAGCCGCTGTAAAAGGTACAATTCTCACGTTGCGTGCCGATGGCAGTGATGAACAGGCTGCTTTAGCTGAAGTTGTACAGCTCTTTGACGGGAAATTTGGTGAGAGCTAGAATGTTTTTCGCTTAATTTCGATCTTCACACTCTTCAATATTTGATCACATGCGATTCTGTTTATAGATTATACCATTTCATCAATTTACATTCGAACTAGTACGGAACACTTTTTATCTTCATATTTATCATTATAAACAGCAGTATTTCGAATCGCTATTCACAAAAAAAAAGAGGAATGCTTTCACACTCCTCTTACAAAATCAATACAAACAAAATCAGAACAGTTCCGTTGGAAATGAACCTGCGCTTTTGATCTCATTAAGGTACTTTTTAAGCTCGGGAAGTTTGTCACGGTGAATTACGAGTGTCGCGTTGTTAACCGACACAACAAGCATGTTTTCTGCACCCACAACAGCTACTGTATGATCACTCATGTTTGCGATTGTACAGTTGTTGTTTTCTGAACTGAACACAAGCGGACCGGTTACGCAGTTCTGGGCATCATCAGTTCCGTGAATGCGGGGAAGTGCTTCCCACGAACCAATATCATCCCATTCGAATATACCTTCAACTGCAGAAACAGATGTGGCGTGCTCCATGATACCAAAATCGATAGATTCTTTGATGCAAGTGTTGTAGAACGTATTCATCGCTTCTTTTGTACACCCGGCATTCATCAGAATCTCAATGTCGCTGTAAAGCGCAGGCATCTGGTGTTTAAACTGGTCGAGAATGACTCCGGTTCTCCAAATGAACATGCCGCTGTTCCAAAGGAAATTCCCTGCTGCGAGGTATTGAACAGCTTTTTCAGCATTTGGTTTTTCAACAAATCGGTTTACCTTGAAACTTTTGACACCTTGAGTAGATGTACCTCGGGCGCCGGAAAGTTCAATATAACCATAGCCAGTATCGGGGCGGTCTGGTTTGATTCCGAACACTACGAGAGTGTCTTCTTCCGAAGCAACTTCGACTGCATAGGTCGTTGCAGCAACAAACTTTTCAATCGGGCGAATAGCATGGTCCGCCGAAACTACAACCATCACAGAATCTTCGCCGTATTTTGCTTTACAGTGTGCAGCAGCTGCCCCAACTGCGGGTGCGGTGTTTTTTGCAACAGGTTCTGCGATTATATCGTATTGATACGAATCGCCGAGCGTAGCGACAATTAGATCTGCGATTTTATCACCCGTTACAATCAGTGGTTTAACCTCACCACCACATAAAGGAAGGACGCGTTCAAAGGTCTCTTCGATCATCAGTTTTTCTGAGATAAGAGGGAGTAACTGTTTGGGGCGCTTAGAATGGCTCGCAGGCCAAAAACGTTCTCCAATACCACCGGCAAGAATTACTGGAACAATTTTCATGCAACACTCTCTTTTGGAAGGAAATCTTTATAATGAGCTTTAAGCCCTTCGATTAGGCTGTATCTAATATCCATATCACCAATTTCAATTTGATTCGGGCGATGGGTCAAACAGTGAAAGTCGGAACCTCCGGTAAACAGCAGACGATGCTTTCTGCAGATTCCCGCATAGTGTCGGCGAATTGTGCTGCTGTGGTCTGAATGGTACACTTCCAGCCCTGCAAGCCCTTCGCGTACAAGTTCTGGGATCAGTTCATCAACTTTGGTGACGCCGGGGTGTGCTAAAATCGGAACACCACCAGCATTTTTGATAAGTCTGAAAACCTCCCCTGGTGTCATCTGAAGCTTTTCGACATAGGCCGGTGAATCATATCCGAGGTAGCGTTCGAATGCTTCGCGGAATGAGTAGACTAACTCTTCATGCAGAAGCGCTGAAGCTATATGCGGGCGACCGATAGCACCATCGGCGGCAAAGCGAAGAACCGTCTCGAATCGAAGGTCAATACCTTGCCGATTGAGATTTTGCACCATTTTTTCAGCACGATGATAGCGTGCATAGCGCATCTCTTCAAGCGCGCTTTTTAGCTCCTCGTTGTTAGGATCCATAAAGTAGCCGAGAATATGAATATCCTTACCGTTCATTTCGCAGGAAAGCTCCGTTCCGGTAATAACTTCAATGCCTCTTTTTCGCCCTTCTTCAATGACGTACGGGTAGGCACCAAGTGTGTCGTGATCTGTAATCGATATGACCGAAAGCTTTTTGCTTTCGGCAATGTCGAGAACCTGATCAACCGTTAAGGCTCCATCTGAATATTTGGTATGGATATGAAGATCTACATTTCCTTTACCATCTTCAATGTAATCACTCATTTGACCAAATTTGTTGTATATTGAAATTCTGTTAATTCGATTGGATTTATCAGAGAAAAATAGTGAAAGGCAGATTGTTCTGCAAGCATGTGAGAGTAAAATGGAAAATGAAAAGCGAAGCCAATTGATTATTCGAATAGCTGCGGGGATTATTCTTATGATTCTCTTGGTGATCTTGGGAAATCGAATCGTGGGTATGTGAAAAAGGCGGTCAAAAAAACCGCCTTGTTTTTACTCTAATACTTTTTCAAATTGTGTTTCGGGATACTTCTGAACGGCAATTCTTGCGGCATCTTGTTCAGCTTCCTTTTTGTTTTTTCCTGTTCCCGTTCCAAGGCGAACACCAGCAATTTCGATTGCAATGGTAAACCGCTTGTCATGGTCAGGTCCCTCTTCAGAGATCATTGGATAACGTGGAATACCGTGTCCATCCTTCTGAGACATTTCAAGAATACGAGATTTATAATTCCGGTTTTCCACATCATTTAAAAAGAACTCAATACTTGGGTATAGAATTTTTTTCAGGACTGATTCAACAGCATCAAAACCACTATCGAGATAGATTGCACCCAATACTGATTCTATTGCATTGGATTCAATCGAATTTCCACCTTCGCGTTTGTTTTTCTTTTCTGAACGCCCACGAAGAATATAACGTGAAAGGTCAATTCGATTTGCCACGATGCCGAGAATTTTTCTACTCACCAAGAGTGATTTCATTTTCGCCAAACGCCCCTCAGAGTAGTCTGGGTATTTGTGAAATAATTCGGCAGTAACCAAACAGTTAATTACGGAATCACCTAGAAATTCAAGTCGTTCGTTTGAAGTCAGTCCATTTGGATCTTGTTCAGGTTTTACGCTTGACTTATGAGTCAAGGCGTGAACAAGTAAGGTCTGGTTTTTAAATGAATATCCTAACGCTGTTTCGAGAGATGCAAACTTTGAATCAGTTGTTGGAGCTACGACTGTTTTTTGTTCAGTCGTAGTTTCGGGAGCAAAAAAAGCTTTGAGCTTTGAAATGACCACGTATTACTCCGAAAACTTTTTAAAGATAAGCGAAACATTATGACCGCCAAAGCCGAGATTGTTGCTCATTGCATACTTGATTTCACGATTTTTTGCAACATTTGGCGTATAATCCAAGTCGAGTTCTTCATCAGGAATTGAGTAGTTTATCGTTGGTGGAACGACTGATTTCTCAATCGCTTTGATACAAGCAACAGCTTCAATTCCGCCAGACGCGCCAAGGAGATGACCGGTCATTGATTTGGTTGAACTGATTGAAACGTTATACGCAGCTTCGCCAAACACGGCTTTGATTGCGGCTGTTTCGTTGCGGTCGTTCATCGGAGTTGATGTTCCGTGCGCATTGATATAATCGATCTCTTCAGCTTTGATATTTGCCATCTTAAGAGCCATTTTCATCGCTCTCTGTGCACCTTCGCCGTTTTCAGCTGGTGAAGAGATGTGGTAGGCATCGCCTGTCGCGCCGTACCCAACGATTTCTGCGTAGATTTTAGCACCACGTTTCTGAGCATGTTCAAGCGTTTCGAGCATGATCAGACCTGCACCTTCGCCCATGACAAATCCATCGCGGTTTTTTGTAAATGGTGCGCTCGCTGTTTCAAAATTTTCATTTTGAGTTGACATCGCTTTCATCGCACAGAACCCCGCAAAGGCAACACGATTGACTGTAGCTTCTGTGCCACCGACGATACACGCATCCATCATACCGGCTTTTATTGCGATAAAGGCATCGCCAATGCCGTGTCCACCGGAAGCACATGCGCTTACTAATCCATAATTTGGACCTTTGAATCCATAGTCAATAGAGACCATGCCCGCTGCCATATCGGCAATCATCATGGGAATCATGAAAGGAGACGCGCGGCGAGGTCCCTTTTCGAAAATGCGGTAGGTTTCATTTTCAAGTGTATCCATGCCACCGATACCGGAAGAAACGATTGTCCCAACCCGTTCGAGGTCAAGATCTGGGTATTCTAAAATGCCGGAATCTTTAACGGTCTCTTTGGCCGCAACCAGTGCAAGCAGGATAAAGCGATCCATACGCGGAAGCATTTTCGGATCGACATATCCAGTAAAATCAAGTCCCTTGACCTCTCCTGCAATAGTTGTCGCAAGTCCCTCTGTATTGAAAGAAGTAACTGGAGCAATACCGTTTTTTCCTGAAACAAGAGCGTCCCAGAAAGTGTCTACATCATTTCCAACAGGTGTAACGGCGCCTAGTCCGGTAACAACAATACGAGTTGACATAATAAAATCCTCGAGGGTTAAAGGTAGTGAAGCGGTAGAGGGTTCTACCGCTTCATGAAGGTACTCTTAGAGTGATGCTACGTAGTTCAGAACATCCTGAACAGTTACAAATTTTTCTGATTCTGACTCAGGAATTTCGTCAAGATCAAGTTCTTCTTCAAGAGCCATGATGAGTTCGGTAAGATCGAGTGAATCTGCACCGAGATCGTCAATGAATTTTTTCGCAGGAGTTACTTCTGCTACGTCTTTACCAAGTTTGTCCGCAATCACTTCGATTACTTTTGTTGCTTTATCGCTCATGTCAAGCTCCTTAAAAAAGCTGTTAATAGGTTGAATTCAATAAAAAACAAGGTGCAATGCACCAATATTACATAGCAAGTCCACCGTTTACACCGATAACCTGACCGGTTACGTACGATGCAAGATCAGAAGAGAGGAACAATACTGCATTCGCGATATCATCAGGGTTACCCATACGACTCATCGGAATTGCATCTTCATACCCTTTAACTACTTCAGCAGAAAGTTTATCTGTCATAGCTGTGCGGATAAATCCAGGAGCTACTGCGTTAACTGTAACTGATTTTGTAGCAAACTCTTTTGCAAGAGCTTTTGTCATGCCGATCATACCCGCTTTGGAGGCTGAGTAGTTCGCCTGACCAGGAAGTCCAATAACGCCAGAGATTGAAGCGATATTGATGATACGACCAGATTCCTGTTTGAGCATGGTGCGACAAACAGCCTTGCTGCAAAGGAATGCTGATTTCAGGTTCACATCGAGAACGAGATCCCAGTCAGCTTCTTTCATTCGCATAATGAGGCCATCTTTTGTTATTCCTGCGTTATTCACGAGGATATCGATAGTACCCATTTCCGCGACGAAATCTTTAACCATGGTAGTCACATCTTCTTCTGAAGCAACATTTGCTTTCAGAGCGATTGTTTTTACACCAAGTTTTGCAATTTCATCTGCAGTTTCCTGCGCGGTTGCGATATCAAGATCGACAACACCAATGTTTGCACCAGCTTTTGCCAATGTCATTGCAATTTCTTTTCCAATTCCACGTCCAGAACCGGTAATCAGAGCGCATTTACCCTTAAGATCAATCATACTCTCCCCTATCTTGTTCGAAGGCACAAAACCGTCGTAATATACATTTTTTACCAAAAAACGAAAGCAGGTTATTCCGCGATTGCTGAAACGCTTGTAGCATCGCCACAGCAAATTGTCGAAATATCTTTGCCGAATCCGCGCATAAATCCTTTAAGTACAGTTCCGGGACCAACTTCAATTGCGGTTGTAATATCCGTAGAAGCGAGTGACACAAGTGAGTCAACCCAGCGAACTGGTGATAAAAGCTGCTCGACTAAGAGTGATTTAAGTTTCGCACCGTCTGTTTCACTTGCGGCAGTAACATTTGTAATGACAGGACATTTCGCATTTTGAAACGTCACTGTTTCGAGATATTTGCCAAACTCTTCCGCGGCGGATTTCATAAGTGGTGAGTGGAAGGCTCCGCTCACCGGAAGCATGATCGCCCGTTTTGCTCCTGCTTCTTTAAGTTTTTCGCAGGCTGCTTCAACGGCTGATTTTTCGCCAGAGATAACAGTCTGTTCGGGAAGATTTTCATTTGCAGGAACGACTACGCCATTGATAGTTTTGAGTACTTCTGAAATCTTGGATTTTTCAAGACCGATGATCGCTGCCATCCCGCCGTTGCTTGCAGCACCGGCTTCAGCCATGAGTGCTCCACGTTTTGCCACAAGCTTAATTCCTGTTGCAAAGTCTATCACGCCGGCTCCGTAAAGTGCACCGTATTCACCGAGTGAATGACCCATTGTAACAGAAGGAGTTATACCTTTTTCGGCGAGAAGATCAACTATGATCGACTCAACGGTGAAAAGAGCTGGTTGAGTATATTCAGTCCTTTTAAGTTCTTCTTCTGGCCCTTCAAGAACGATTTTTTTTAAATCGACGCCAAGAATTTCTGATGCTTGAGAAAATCGACTGTCAGCGAGCTCTGTTGCTGCGAAAAGATCTGCCCCCATGCCGACTCTTTGCGAACCCTGACCGGGGAATAAAAATGCAAAGTTCATTATCTACCTCTTAAAAACGAATAATTGCAGCACCAGCAGTAATGCCACCGCCGAGTGCTGTAATTGCAATTAGTGAATTTTCTTTAATTCGTCCTGCATCCCACGCTTCTTCGAGTGCAATTGGAATGGTCGCAGATGAAGTGTTGCCATACTTGTCAACATTGACAATCACTTTTGAAGGTTCAATGCCAAGTTCCTCGCCAACTTTTTCGATGATTCGAGCATTGGCCTGATGGGGTATAAGTAGGTCTAGATCATTAATGGTGAGATTCGCCTTGGCTAAAGAGCGCCGAACCATTTCGGGCATAAGTGTAACCGCGTGGCGATACACAGACTTGCCATTCATTGCGAGGTGATCTTGTTCACCCCAAAGAGGTAGTTTTAGAAGTTCGCCTAGTGATCCGTCTACATACGTTTCGGTTGAAAGAACACCTGCATCGGTGGTGGAGAGTTCGAGTACTACTGCGCCAGCGCCATCTCCGAAGAGAAGGCAGGTGCCGCGGTCGTTCCAATCTACAGACCGAGAAATAACTTCGCTTCCCACGAGAAGAACACGTTTACTCTGACCCGAAACCAGCAGAGAATTTGCCACAGCGAGTCCAAATACAAAACCAGAACACGCTGCTGCCATATCAAATGCGAACGCACCTTTAATGCCAAGTTTATTGGCAATATCTGCGGCAGTAGGGTCGCTGCGATTCCCGCTTTTTCAAGGGCGCGTTTTGACGCTAATGCTCCGAGTTGGGCGTTTGCGTCAGTTGGTGGATTTTCCCAAACATGACGAGTTTTGATACCCGTGCGTTGCGTGATCCAGTCATCGCTCGTGTCGAGATATTTTTCGAAATAGAAGTTATCTCGAATTGTTTCTGGCAGCGCGGTGCCAACAGAAAGAATCCGTGCCTTGAGAGACCCCATAGATCATCCTTTTTCTAAGCTTTTTCTGACTCGCTCAGCAAATATACTGTTTTGAGAGCAGTTGCGATAGCGTGAGTTAAGGCATTTATTGATGACCCGCCGTGAGCCTTGAATACATGGCCGTTTAATCCGAGAATTGGTACAGAACCGTATATTTCCGAATTGAACAGGTCTAGTTTTGCCGATGCTGATCCTGAAATATAACCGGCGATCTGCTTTTTCATGAAACTGAACAAGCTTTCGC
>JAIFMU010000009.1 GCA_020048285.1 bacterium
CCCACTGGCCCGCGAGCTTTTGAAGGGCGCTTGCGACCAAGAAAGCCGCTGGGACAGGAAGCGGTTTGGAAGGAAGACCGGCACCGGCCGCATCCTGCGGCATTAATCTACTGCGAAAATTTGGTTAAATGTACGCATCCGGTTCCAAAGCTTGTCGAAGGATCCATGGATATTGGCGGTTCGACGAGCTCGCCGACCATAATGCAAGAGACATCTATTTCGCACCGGGGCAATATTCTGTCGCACATTGAATGGAACAGGTACGTTCGTGCACAGGCCTAGTGAATTTTAAAAAAGAGGGAGACAGCGCACCGTCTCCCTACATCGTTGTATCGGATTTCTCACGTTCGTATTGAACCGATCAATCATCAATTACCAGCACTGTTCACCCCATTAAAAGCCTGCAGATACTAATTCTGGAGCAGCCTTTGTGCTAAAATCGGAAGAGAACGAGAACAGATCGGCTCCGGGCATCTCTGACACGGGGTCATGATCGAGTTCTATTCCCAAAACATCCTTAACCATATATGCCCAGCTGAACCGCGACATCGCCAAAGATCGCGTGCGGTGACGCAGTTCCAGATACTCTTCGGGGAAATGATTCACCATCTCCGCCATTTTCACCATCGCATCAACCCACGCTTCGCCGTTGCTGATAGAAACCGCTGCGCCTGTTTTTCCGTTCACGATAATCTCCTGAGGTCCGCCGCGATCGGTGACAATCGCCGGGGTTCCCGCCATTTGTGCTTCGAGAACTGCCATGCCGAACGTGTCTGTGACACTGGGGAACAGCAGAAGATCCGCCGATGCGTAGAGTGTCGCCAGGTCATCCCGTTTCAACCGTCCCGTGAAGACGATGTAGCTCGAGCCATATTTTGCAGAGAGTTCTTCGTAGAGTGGTCCATCGCCACAGAGAATGAGATTCGCCGTGGGAACTTTGCGCCGTAACTGCACAAAGAGATCGATCAATTTGCGACTGTTTTTCTCTTCGCTGATTCGCCCAGCGTAGATCATGTTCACCCCGTCGCTCACCCCGTAACGCTTGCCAAAGACACCTCGATCGCGATTGTCCGGTGAGTAGCGAACAGGATCAACACCGCGGCGGAAGGTGGTCAATTTTTCCGATTCATATCCCTGATCCACCAAAATGCGACGATAGGCCTGAGATGGTACAAAAATCTGATCCATCTGCGAATAGAACAGTTTGATCAGATCGTTCACCATGAGCGTCACGTTTTCATCGTCGGTGACAATTTTCGTGTAGCTCGTGAAATCAGTATGGTAAATTCCCGAAACTTTCAGATTGAGCAGTTTTGCCGCGGTTAATCCCACAAGCCCCACCGGCCCGGGCGTTGAAATCACCAATTCGTCCGCATTGAACTCGGATATTTTCTGAAGCGCATCGAGAAGCGAAGGGATGCGCAGTGTCAATCCTTTAAAGAATGAGATCGGATATTCGCCCACTTGAGCGATCTCCATGATCATATCGCGAGCGACACCGGGAACATCGCCCTGCTCGGTAGTAACAATGCGCAGATGAAGATTTTCATCGTAGCCGATCTGCGCCAATTTCTGCAATGTCTCTGACACGCCGTTGAGATCGGTGAACGTATCGGTAAACCAAAGAACACGCTTGTTCCGCGGTGATTCTGCGGGGAAATGGCGCCGTTTCAACTCATCGCTCACCGAACGCGATCCGTTTATCACGCTGAGCGTGGTGAAAAAGGGAAGTGAAATAAACACTGCCGGAAGCATTCCCGAGACGTTGCGAAGGACGCCGGAGAGATCGCCATCGCGAATGGATTCGGAGATTCGCTGAACAAACTGTTCAAAAAAGAGATCCGAGAAGTTGGCCGCGTGACGGTAAATCTTTTCAACGCGATCGTCGATCGACGAGGTTTTACTTTTTTGAATATCGTTGATCAATTTTTCGAGCGCTTCGCCCAGTTTTGCCTGTTTTCGCATCATTGGCTTAATCGCAAGGCGCTGTTTTAGCCCCAGTTTTTCGCCGCTGAACACCATCCCAGAAAGAACGGAAAAAAGCGAATTGCTCAAACCAGACGAACGGGATTTTGAAAATTCCCAAGCGATTTTGTAGAGCGACAGGGCGAAACTGCGGTAGTCATTATGACGACCATCGGCGGTGGTGTGTTTGCGGCGAATCGATCCGAGAAACTCTTCCGCCGTATCAGCGTCATCTTCGGCACAGGTATAGGCGCTGGCGATAAACAATCCGCCATGGTCGTCTGAACCGCCGGTGATCCCTTTGATCCACGGGCGAGAACCATAAGGAACGATTCCGTGTTTCCGCTGAAGTTCATCGATTTTTGCCGGTGTGAGACTTTCGAGAAGGCTGATCAGAAACTGATTCGAACGCTGTTCACGACCGCCGTTAAGCCCTTCGAAATGGTCAAAAAGAAGAATCATTTTTTCTACCAGATCCGCGTCGAGGCGACGGTTCACCGAAAATGTTGCGTGAGCCACCGCATGGGTGAGATCGTGTTCTTTCAGATACTCGCGCAGTTCGTAAATACTGTGGCGAATTTCGGAAATTTCATCGAAATGACGGCGATCAAGTCCCCACACAAGCACGTGAACCTTGCACTCATTTTCGGGGAAATAGGTGGTGAATTCACAACCGGTGATCACGTCGTTCGGGTGAGCTTCTTTCAATTTCATCACCCCGCACACGCAGTTATGGTCGGTGATTGTTACAAAATCCATCCCTTTTGCTTTTGCATCGCGGTAGAGATCTTCTGGCTCGGTATAGGATTCGCGGGTTCCGATTCTTTGAAGGAACCATTCTGAAGGGTGAGCGGAATATTTACTGTGGACATGCAAATCGGCGCGTTTCATTTGATTTCCTTTGTTAGAGTGAGTGGCTCTGTGCCATCGGATAAAAAATGGTGGTTGAGTGTGGCTTCTCTGTTGCGGTTTGGTTAGCCCTTGCTCGAATTGCTGTGTGTTTTTCGTGAGCAGATCGATCTCAAAATGCAAAGAGACACGGTTGCCCCTGTCTCTTTGCTGATCGAATCGGAAAATCGCTTACTTTTTTATGGCCGGAAATGATCCACTAATGCTGAGCGAGAAATCGACACCACTCTTAGCCGATGACTTGAGATACTCTTTCACTTCCAACTCGGGATCCTTGTCGTTGTTTTCCACCTTGTAGAACACCAATTTCTTGTCAGGGTTGAGAATGTTCTTGGCTCGGAATGATATTTTCATCGCCGAACCGACATCTTTGGTCAACGACAGATTGAGCAAATGTTCAGGCAGTTCCCACAAGTAAGGTTCAATCTGATCGGTCAGTTCCGCAAGACGTCTTCCAAACACGTTGTAGTAGAGCGTTCCCGTGAGTCCAATTGGTTTGGCGTTATAGGACAAAAATGCGTTAATCACGAATGGCGACTGCCCCTGAAATGGACGGTACATTCGATGTTCCGTGATATATTTGAATCGCTCCAAATCGGCTTTGTCAATCTTATCTTCGCTGATTTCAGGGAAATAGTTTGCCTGTTTTCTCGTAGTGCTATCAAGAGTCACACGAGACCACACAAAGGTCGCATTCCCACTGAATGAAAGGCCTTCAAGCGCGGGAACGAAATCTAACTTGCGCACCACTTCCAGTTCGGCTCCGAGAATATTCGCATCGGACGGCGTATTGATTGGCATGCGCTGATCGTTGTCGAGAAACTGCACTTCGATCGGTTTTTGAATCTGCTTGTAAAATCCTCCGAGAGCAAAGAGATCGCCGGCCCGCGGGAAAAATTCGTAGCGTAGATCCACGTTGTCAATCAGCGATCGTTCGATCTTGCGATTGCCGAGGAACGCACCGCCACCGGTGAACGATTCAGTCATGTACTCCGCCTTTTCACGGATCGATGGGCGAACCAGTGTTTTACCGTAGGCTGATTTTACAACCATTTTGTCGGTAGGTTTCCACGTGATCAACGCCGCCGGAAGCACGTCGTAGTCATTGAGTTTCGCCGCCAACGAATCGTTCTTTTTCGACTCCACGATTGTTTCATCATTCATCTTAGCCAACTCTCCGCGAACGCCCAGCGTAGTGGAAAGTTTGGCAAAAAGAGGCAGTTCGATCTGAGCAAACTGAGCAAAAACTGAACTTTCGCCATCGCGCTGAGCGGCGTCACTGGAGTTATCCGACACGACCATTCCCCATGCATAGCCACTGGCGGAGACCTTCGGGTCGACTTCGCGAATCCCGAGACTATCTTTTTTGATTCGATCCCACGAAGGAACAAGTGATGTACCGCTGGGGAATTTATAGCTGATTCGGCGCGAACGCTGCTCCTGCCACGCTCCCTGCCAGCCCGCTCCGATCGATACTGTCGCAGAGTCATCGCTCCACTGCCAGAACGGAATCTGAAGTTGACCGGAACCGGTTCCCATGTTGCTTTTCACACTGCGCCACGAATGACTCGGTGCGGCCATGGTAGTCATCATCTGCCAGCTCGTGGAAGGCACATCCGGTTCATCTTCAGAACGAGTCGTGTCCTTGAAACAGTAGATATCGCGCATGTCCGGTTCATCCTGCATCGAACCGGTGTAGGTACCGTTCCAGGAGAACGTGAGTTCGTTGTTGCGCGTAGGAATCTTGTGCGTTCCCGATCCCTTGAAATAGTTCATGGTTCGTTCGATATAGTGAAGGCGCGACGCCATGAAAATTCCCTCGGGAAGATCTGACGCTGGATATGATCCTTCAACATTTTTGATTTTGTTTTCTCCACTGCGAAGGTAGAGATAGTCCGCGGTGAAACGATGATTTTTGGACGGTTCATAGGCGGTGTTGCCCAAAATCGACCACATCACTTTCTCTTTCGAATCATCCACAAGGAAATCTTTGGTCAACCGCATAGGGCTGATCGAATCGTCCACTACAAAGGATTTCTGGATCGATTCCGGTTTCTGTTTCCGTTCACTTTTGTAGGTGAGACTCACGTTGTAGCCCAATTTCCCTGAACCGATCGGCTTACTATTCCCATAGGAAGTAGAAAAATCAAAGTTCGGGGCCGCCGTAACCTGACGACTGCGCATCTCCGTCGAAAGGGAAGTGGCCATTTCATCCACAAAAGGAAGATGCATTTTGATTGAATCGGGAAGGTCTGGGCGATTGAGATTTTTTCCGTAGATAATGGTGTGTTTCTCAATCTCCTCTTTGCTGTTATTCTTGAAAATCTGGGGAAGTGCTCGAAGGCCATCGTCCGCGCCCAGCCAAAACAGCTTGCCATTATCAGACGTGTGGAACTGTTTGAACGTGGTGAGCGAATGAATACCCATCCCGCCGCTGACAGTGAGTTTTTTCGATTCCGGGAACGGCTTGGTGGAAATATCGATAATCCCCCCGGCAAATGCTCCTGATTTTTCAGCCTGGAACGTCTTGAATACGCGAATATTTTCTATCACACCAGTGGGGAAAATATCCATCTGAACCGCATTTTCATCGGGATCGGAACTGGGGATCATCGATTCGTTGAGTGTCACTTGCGAATATTTCGCCGGGAGTCCGCGGACGATAACGTACTTGTCATCCACGATTGTCGCCCCGGTGATCTGTTTCATCGCGTCCGCCGCCGAACTCGCCCCCGCTTTGGAAAACTCTTCCGCCGCCACAGCATCTACCACTTCGAATGTCTGCTGGCGCTCTTTCAGAAGTGCCGCGCCACTCGATTTGACTGCCACGCCGCGAATGGTCATTTTCGACATAGAAGAGACACCGGATTTTTCCATCATCACATCGTAACGACTATTTTTGCCCAGAACTACCGCAGTATTCTCTTCAGTTTTCGTTTCTAGTCCATCGCCAAGAATTGTCATTGTGTAGATTCCCGGAACCCCCTGAAGTGCAAATGATCCATCGGGATTGGTCACCGCATCGACACTCTTTTTCCCTTTCAAGACCACACGTACACCGCCAATGGGCTGACCGGTTTCTGTAGAAACGACCACACCAACCACTCCCCCATTTCCGGGAAGAATATCCGGTCCGTCGTTCTCTTTGGCAAGAGTAATATCTGATGTGATAGTCTCTCCTCCCCAAAAATCGACATCATTCACCACGGTTGTGTCAAATCCATCAGCCCAGGTCGAAAGGGTAAAAACCCCGCTCTCCACGGAATCGATTTCATAGCGACCCAGATTATCCGTCATGGCAGACCGGTTTTTTTCCACAACCCGCACTTCGATTCCCGCCACCGGTAATCCTTCAGGATCTACCACTTTTCCCATGACGCGGCCAAACTCGCGATTAGAGTTGTCCTGTTTTGAAAGAACCACCAACCGTTCTACCACGTCGCCGGTTTTCATAGAGATATTGTTCACGATAGTCGCTTCGTATCCCCAGAGTGCCGCCATGAGAGAATATTTCCCCGGTTTCACTTCCGGAAGAGCAAACTCGCCATTTTGATTGGTCACTGCTGAGTAGTCGGTGTTCACAAAAGAGATTGCCACATTGGGAACCACTGCCCCACTTTCGTCGCGCACGATCCCGCGAATCTGAGCGAACTGCTTTTTCTGATCCTCCGTGGGAACCAGTTTCACCGTGAGATTCTGAACACTTCCCACGGTGGATTCCACGTGAACCACCGAGTCGCGGTACCCCTCGGCGGTGAGTATCAAGTTCAGCGCACTGTCGGGAATAATTGACGCCTGTCCTACCCCATCGGTTTCGACAACGCCTTGATTTGATACAATCTGACCCATCACCGGTGAACCGTCAGCCCCCAAAAGTGTTATCAAGACCACCGCTGGCCGAGCGGTTTCTACCACTTTTGGCCGTTTCAATACAACCTGAACCGAATCGCCGTCGACAATGGTGAGTTCCGAAGAAGCGTATCCTCCGGCAGAAACAGTGATCGATGTGGATCGTTTTTCCATGGTTCCGCGAAACACCCCTTCTTCATCACTAAAGAGAGATTCGCCTTTCAGCGTGGCAATTACGGCGGCGCGAATTGGATTTCCGTCGCTGTCCACAACGGTTCCAACAAAGGTTCCTGCCGCCGCGGTTCCGATAAGTGTTCCCATGAGTATTGATTGTAATCTCGTCCGTTTCATGCATCCCCGTTTCTGGCCTGTACCGTTTGTGGAGAAAGATACGGCGCGGATATTTTGAATCTGCAAGGCTAAAATGAGTAGATTGTGAGCAGAGAATTTTTGTTTTGTACAGACGCGATGTTCGCGTCTCCGGTTTCATTGTAGAGACGCGACGTTCGCGTCTATGATTTACCGCAATATAGAGACGCGATGTTCGCGTCTTCGATGATACAAAAATAGACGCCAGCATGGCGTCTCTACGAATTGGAATGATTTGCCGTACAGACGCGATGTTCGCGTCTCCGCGAACACAACACGCCAGCATGGCGTCTCTACGATTCGAGGATTATTGGCCGTAGAGACGCGATGTTCGCGTCTCCCCAATACTAAACGGGTGATGTTTTACCACCACCCGCATTGCGTTTTGCCTGTTACATTTTCCTGATTGCACGATATTTCACCAACCGATTGCTCGAACCGCCGGTGAGTTCAGAATTTGCTGATCACGTGTAATTAAAATCGCTTGAGCGTGCACGGCGGAAGCGGCAATAATTGCATCGGGAAGTTTCAAACGGGAAACGGATCTAATCTCGGTAACTTTTGAAATAACCGGTGTATCCATATGGAGAAGATCAATCACAGATACAATTGATTCAAAATCTTTAAACAAGAGTACATCAGCAGTGGAAAGTCCTCTAAAAGAAAGGAACTCAATTGAAGAGATCACGGAAAATCCAATCCATGAAGCCTGTTTCAACAGCGATTCCAACGCAGAATCGCCAGCTAAAAGTGCAACGATTGCATTCGTGTCTAAGAAATAGCGTTCACCACTCATCGCGAAGTTCTCTCTGCATCGCCACGGCATCGCCTTTCCACGCAAGCTTTCCAGCAAAACGAGCAAGGTCATACACAGGATATTTTTCTTCGATTACAATCTGAACATCCGCTTCAGCAAAGGCATGATTTAAGGGAATATCAAGATGAGCAATACCATTTTCATCACCGGTAACATGAGCTGTCAGTACCATTGTGACCCCTTCGTTTGTACATTTCGAAGTTAAAATACGTTTTCCACCGATCATAGATAGGTTGAAATTAGTTGCCCCGATTCCCCCACCTGTACAGACGCGATGTTTGCGTCTCCGGTTTCATTGTAGAGACGCGATGTTCGCGTCTCCGATGTTCGCGTCTGCGATGATACAAAAAAGACGCCAGCATGGCGTCTCTACGATTCGAGGATTGTTGGCCGTAGAGACGCGATGTTCGCGTCTCCGATGATATAAACAGGGCACCCATAGGGGCGCCCCTACGGAACGAATTGTACGGGCGATTTGCGCTCGCCCAATCCCGGGCACCCACAAGGGGCGCCCCTACAAATTGGAATGATTTGCGGTAGAGACGCGATGTTCGCGTCTTCGATGATACAAAAAAGACGCCATGTTCACCCAAACGAAA
Organism: bacterium; assembly: GCA_020048285.1. Lineage (GTDB taxonomy): Bacteria > Fibrobacterota > Chitinivibrionia > Chitinivibrionales > Chitinivibrionaceae > JAIFMU01. The sequence continues at coordinate 8,509 of JAIFMU010000009.1, forward strand.
AGGGCGCCCCCTATAAACGGTCGCCCAAAACAGAAATTGCTCCTGCCGATAGAATTACTACGCCTGATCTGTAATGAGCTGATCGATATCCACGCCGGTGGATTCATCGATACGGCGACACGCTTCCATAAGAAGGTAGAGCGGATTTTCCGTGATCGTTTTCATCGATGTTTTCAAACCAAAGATAAAGGAGAACTCCCCTTTGTCGCTGCCAAATGCTTTCCAAAGAGCACTATGCCCCGTATCTCCCGCACCTTCAGCGTGAACAATTGCACCCTTTTCAAGGTGGATTGAAAACTGAAGAGCAAATTCGCCTTCGCCACACACCAGATCAAGCCGTCCGGTTTTTCTTCCCTGAACCATAAGTTGCATAAGGTCGATGAGCGAGAAATCGCCCAGTGTTCCCTGAAGGTTCACTTTTCCAGGCATGCCGTTTGAAGTAGCACCGCTCTCTTCGATTGCATCGATTTCCGCTGCAGTAGCCGTAACCGCTGCCACTTTTCGTTCCCACACATCGGGGGAAACTTTTTGGTCGAGGAGATTTGCGGCCATGATTTTTTTCAACCGTTCATGATCGCGATTCGCCCGTTCAAGAGCCACATCATACTGTTTGAGTTGATAGCTCATCAATTTACGAATGGAGACCAGTCCACAAAACCGTCCTTTCGCAGAAATTGCAATATCGGTGTACAGAATTTCCACCGGTCTGGCCAGTGCCCTGCGCAGAGCATCCAACGGATCGGAACTGCTATCCACCACGAGAATTTGTTGAATCATTATTTCAGAAATTGGTTTATCCGCAAAGAGAGACCACCCAAACTTTCCACTCACTGTGCGGTTCACGATATCGCGGCTTATCAATCCGCAGATACCATTGGGGCCGGCCACTGCGGCGTATTCGATTGTTCGTACGCTGAAAAAGTCGCGCACTTCTCCGATTGGTTTTGTCGAAGCTACGGACTCATTTGTATAGATCATTGCCGTAAACAGGTCTGATGAAGAGTGATTTGGAATTTCAGTCATAGGATACCTCACTCATTTTGACAGCTAAAATAAGGCAGGAGTATTCAGCCACCGTTCGCGCTTTGTGAGTATATCGTTATGTGAGTGGCTTGACTGATGAAAAAGGGAGTGATTCACTGTAGAACCACTCCCCTTTTTGTTTCAAATCAACAGGATTACTTATTTGCCGCGCATCATCATGTGCATGATCCCACCGCCATTTTCCACGTTGGAATATCCTTGGGTCATAAGAATCTGTTGAGCGTAGGAACTTCGACCGCCGGAAGCACAATAGACGGTAATTTTGCGGGATTTCGAACCAAACTCGGCGATCCGCGTAGGAACTTCATCAAGAGGAATATTGATGGATCCTGGATACATTCCACCAGCACACTCTTCGCGAGTTCTCACATCCACCACCAGTGGCTCTTCAACTTTGGGCGTCATACAGGTCTTGAGTCGCGCCATCATGTGTGAGATCCCTCCGCCGTTTTCGAGATTCGTATATCCCACGCTAGCAAGAATCTGCTGAGCGTAGGAACTCCGACCGCCGGAAGCGCAATAGAGCGTGATCTGGCGATCTTTCGGCCCAAATTCATCGAGACGATCTTCTACCTGATCGAGAGGAATATTGATTGCGCCCGGGTACATTCCAGTGGCACACTCTTCCGGGGTGCGAACATCCACCACAAGCGGTTCATTAGAAACCGCTACTTTCGCCGGTTCTACCGCAAGAAGTTCTGTTTTTTCTTCGCCAATCGTTTTTTCAACCGGCTCAGGTTGTTTCAACACAAACTGCGTTGGCGAAAGAGCGCGAACGTAACGAGACAGACTGCTGAATCCACCGCTCACGTTAATCACATCGACAAAGCCCGCGCCGATTAGCGTGCGCAGAGCTTGGTGCCCTTTTTTGCCTGTTACGTCGTAAAGAACTATTGTTTTGTCCCGAGGAAGTTCGTTCAATTTCGATGGAAGAAGTTCCAGCGGAATATTAACGGCCGATTGCACATGAGCTTTTTCAAAGGCAAAAGTATCGCGCAAGTCGATCCACAGAGCATCTTTGCCAGCGAGGAAATCGTTCAGTTCCGCCACGGTCACCGATGGAGAATAGCCGGAGATGCGATTTTCAGCAGTGTAAGCAGCCATGTTGATCGCATCGTTGGCGGTTCCGATCGGAGGCGAGTAGGCAAAGTCCATATCGGCGAGATCAGCCACGGTCAGTTTTGCTGCCGCCGCTGTGGCAATAACGTCGAGTCGGCGATCTGCCCCCTTGTAACCGGCAGTCTGGCCACCTAATACAACGCCGGTATCGCGATCGTATACCACCATCACCGTCACCGGTTCAGATCCGGGGAAGTACGACGTATGGTGTTCTTTGTGAATTGTGACCGCATCGGCATTGAGTCCTGCGGCGCGCGCTCCTTTGAGCGATAGTCCGGTGGTTCCGGCGACTGCTTCAAAGACGCGCACCACTGAAGTTCCCGTGGAGCCCTTGTATTCGTGATTTCCACCGAGAGCATTTTCTGCGGCAATCCGGCCCTGACGATTCGCAGGACCCGCAAGAGGAATGCGCACTTTTTTCCCATGAACGCGATGCTCTATTTCCACCATATCACCGGCTGCATAGATTGAATCATCGCTTGTTTTCAACGTGGCATCCACTAACAACCCACCCGCTTCACCAATGGCAAGTCCCGCTTCCTGAGCGAGTTTCAGTGTAGGGCGCACGCCAATCGACATGAGTACCATGTCTGCGGCAATAGTTGTTCCATCATTGAGAGACACCGTATTGGTTCCCACTTCGGTAACGCCTTTGTTGGTGAGCACGTTCACGCCATAAGAGATCATCTCTTCTTGAATGAATCCAGCGATTTCAGCTTCCATAATTGCCATAACGTGAGGCATCATCTCTACCACAGAAACTTTTAATCCCCGCTTAACCAGTGCTTCAACCATTTCCAGTCCGATAAATCCTCCGCCCACAACAACCGCAGTTTTGGGTGATTTTTCATCCATGTATGAACCGATCTTGTCCATATCTTCAAGAGTCCACAACTGGAACACGTGATCGCGATCAGCCCCCGGAATTGGCGGTGCAATGGGTCGTCCACCTTGAGCGAGAATCAATTTGGTGTATTCGTACGATTTTTTGTCGCCCGTGCGAGAATCAACCGCGTGAACAATTTTGTTCGATCGATCAATCTCTGTGGCGGTTGTGTAGATGTGAACAGCCGTTTGATACTGGTCGTTGAAACTTTCGGGGCTCTGAAGAATCAATTTTGAACGGCTTTTAATATCGCCACTGATGTAGTACGGCAAGCCGCAATTGGCAAAAGATATGTCTGGGCCTGATTCGAGAATGGTGATCTGTGCGTCTGCAGAAAGGCGACGTACTTTAGCCGCTGCGGTTGCTCCTGCGGCTACTCCGCCAATAATAACGATCTTTTCCATGAATGCTCCTCGCTTACGTTTTTAACAGTGTACCAAAAATGCAACCATTGTGCCAACTCAATTTTTGACGCGAGATCTGTTCTATTTGCCACCGATGCAACCATTGCAACGCACTCGTTGCAACAGATATTGCAACACAGCGTTACACAGAGAGTCGTTTTGCAACGGTTGCCGTGAGTTGTACTCTCGCTTGAGCGGCGAGAAATGGATCGTTCAGAAAGTTGGAATCGCTTAAGATATCGAGTTCAGCCAATTGTGTCTCGCTCAACATATCCTCTACTCCAATAGTCGCAGCCACTTCCTTGTGAAGTGCCAGTCGTTCAGGCTCAGCGAGCGAATAGTAATAGTTTTGAATCTCTTCCGGTGAAGGGAGTGATCGCTTGTATCCGCGCTGTTCTGCTGTTGTTGCCAGAAGTTCACTAACCTTATGATGTGTGGCGATCTGGGGACGTGACTCTTCGGGAATTGACCATTCGTTGCGCAGGAATGAGTAAATAAATCCGGCGGGATTGTCGATTTTTTTCCCTTTTGACTGTTCAGATTTCAAGTGGCGAAGGATTAGTTTCACCTGAGGAAGTGATTCGCGAATCATCGATTCCACTTTGTTGCGTGCAATCCCGAGCGAAAGCAACTCTTGAGAGATCTCTGATTCCGGTGCGGTGGCAATTACCGTGCGTTTTCGTTCAGCCACTTCGCGATTTTGAAACTCTTGGCTAAATTGATAGCGATATTCAGAACCTCTTCCTCGCACTTTCACTAGTTCCGCAGAAAGAAGAAAGTCAATCCCGATCAGTTCTTCGTGTGCTTTGCGAAGAGTTTTATCAATATCAGAAATGTATTTCGCTTTCAATCCCATAAGTGTTCCCAGTTCGATCACATCAATTGAGAAGAGATCTCCGCGCTTAGCCATGAAAAAGGCCCGCTTATTAAGGTATTGATAAAGCCGTTTGGCTACAGGAGATTTCAATTTTTCAAAGAATGTTTTCACCGATACGGGCGAAACATAGCCGTGGGTTCGGTTTGAAAGATAGGTTGAATTGAATCTTACCATGGAGACATCTTGATGTGATCCGTCGGGATAGGATATAGTCGTCATTTGAAATTCTGTGAGCAAACGGAAATTGTGGTATTTGCCCCGCTGATTTTTCTCTTTGTCCTGAAGAGTTAGGTGAGCGGTAATTTTAGTGTCCACAATTTTATCAATGGCTTCGCGAATAGCACGATAATCAGCCCCTCCCCTACTTTTCCATCCGAGCGTTGACAAGATATCTGCAATTGAAAAGTAAAGTGCTCCATCGCCACTGAGTCCTGATTTTTCAAGTTCTAATTCAAGAGCAGTAAAGACTTCGTACGAAAGTATACCTGGAAGACCTTCACTATTGGTAACATGCCACAGAGCTGTTCCTTCGGGAAGATCTATTTCAATTTTTATTTCACTGTCGGTGCTATTTTTTTTCCCCAATTTGAAATAAGGAAATTCTACGAAATTTGTTTCACTCCACAGAGCAACGGCATCTTTCTCTTTTTTCTGAATATGAAGTTCCAAAAAAACAACTCCTCTGTGTTTATTTGATAAATGAATTAGTGATTCTGTGAAATGAGCTATCTTATTTTATTTTTAGATAGTTACAAGCTCTATCTCGGTTGCTATCCCGCAGTGTTCGATTCTTTTCACAGACCAATTCGTTTTATCTCCCTATGATTTCGTTTCATTTCCCGCTCGTTTTCGGTTGTTATCCCGAACTTTCTCACTATTGGCTCTATCCGTGAACTCATTGTACTAACTCAACCATACTTGCAGTACTCTCCGATTGGTTTGATCTCAATTCGGTTGTTTCTACTGCGAATATTTAACTAATTTTTCGGTTGTTATCCCGACTAGTTTTGCTCTCGTTTGAGTAACTCTTCTCGTATATAGGCCATGATCTTATCCGAATCATTGTATTCTATGTCTTCTGGTAGCTTAAATTCCAGTGTGACCTTGTTGCGTGTACTCACTTCAAAGCGATTCCACTTCCCTCCGTCAATTTTCCACCGTTTTAATGGTTTTTTGATTTCAGGGATCCTTTGTTGAATCGGACTTTTGTTTATGGTTCGCAGTGAATCGATGGTCATTTCTCCCGACTGAATTGCTGCTATAACGGTATGAGCCCAATTCTCGATATCCAGAACCGTCTCCCCTGCCCCTTCTCGCTTTTTACACCCTGCAGCGATTTCGTCGAGATGTCCTCCACTTAAGCCTTTTAGAACGGCTTCGCGAAGAATTCCCTGAATCGTTTCGGGAAGTGTAAGCAGTTTCAGTATGCGGGAAATTCTAGTTTTTGAAGAACCCACCGCAACGGCAATTTCATCAAGAGTCAATGAATCGAGTTTTTGCATATCAGCATAGGCGCGAGCTTTTTCAAAGGCGGTAAAATCTTCGCGCTGCTCATTTTCGATTACGGTTAAGAGTCTATGAGTACGGTCGTCGATTTCTGCATCAACCGTCGCTTTCACTGTTTTCATATCGGGAAGAAACCGGCGAATTGCCGTGAGTCGTCGCCAGCCTGCAATTAGAGTGTAGCTTTCACCGGTGCGTCGCACTTGGATCGGACTGCGCAACCCGTGTTCGCGAATCGATACAGCGAGACTTTCGAGTTCACTACTATTGAGGCTCTCTTCGTCGCGATACTGAAACGGATTGTCCGCTATTTGATCTACAGGGATTTCGAAAATCTTCTCCCGCGATACCACTCCGGCATTTTTTCGAACCGTATCCCCGATGCGTTCTAAATGTGGATCCGCAAGCATAGATCGATCTCGTTTGGCCAGTCCTGCCATTAATTTTTCTCTTGTATTATTTGACACGGCGCAATACCTCCTCAAAGACTTTTCGGTAGCGAATTGCAATTTTCGTGTTTTGACGACTCACCATGAGTGGCACATTTTCTGAAACTGAATACGCCGCGGCAACGGTGCGAGGAATAGCCGGTTCGATAATGAGATTTCCCCAAATCGCTTTCAGATGTTCTTGAGCGACATCAAGGCCCACGGTATTTTCAACTGCCATGGTCAGAACGATACCGCTTAATTGAGGAAGGCCAAACCCATCGCTGCTATTCTCGGCAATGACAGAACTGATATCTCCCACCATTTTGTCCACGAGCCCAATTTTATCAATTGAATCCGAAGATGAAGTGGTGACGATAAATACGTGCGTGCTGGCAAATATCGACGCGATATTCACGTGGGAATTTGCTGGAGGACAGTCGATAACGACAATGTCGAATTGATTGGCACACTCGTGCAAGAGGTCGCGAAACCGTTCAAAGGTGTCTTCCTGTCGTGAAACGAGATGTTCGACATTTTTCAGCGATGCATTTGCACCAATGATACTCAAGTTTTCAAACGCGGTCGGGCGAATCGTAACACCTTTTTCAGGGTGAATGTTTTCAGCGAGAAAATCATAGACCGTGTATTCTACATTTTCTCGACCAAAGCCAACATACTCGGTGGAATCACCTTGTGGATCCCAGTCGATCAGAAGTGTTTCCAATCCTTTCTGCGCACAGTGAGTAGCGAAATTAACCGACACATTGGTTTTTCCTACTCCACCCTTGTAGTTCAGGAACGAAATAACTTTTGGTTCTCTCATCTGTTATCTCCGTCTTCGTTCGATGTAATCATTGATGTTGGCAATGTTTTTTTCTGACCAAAGAAATTGATATACCGTCCGTTGTTCCGGTTCTGCTATCAATGTTTGGTCAAGCCATTTCAAGAGAGTGTTTTTGCTGATACCAACCAAGTCGCACACCTGTTTGCTGGTATAAAGTCCGTCTTTTTTCAATGATCCCCCTTCTGCCCACCACGAGGGTGACGAGTTGTACGAGTTGGTTTGTCTGTTGCGAGCTCGCAACTCTGCTGCAGAATCGTCTGCTTTAACATTTTTCTCTGTTCCGATTTAAACATTAGCACTGCTAGAGTTACACGTTGTTCAATAGGAAACGATGTTTACTCCAACATTGGTTGCTTTTTCCCGTGATACAGCAGTAAGCCTTTTCATTGGTGTAACAATCATTATTGTTACGTTTGCGAGTTGCTCGTCTTGTACGAGTTTGTCAATGTAATATACAATTGATCGGAGTCGATAACGGTGAACATTTTTGGGAATTGTTGCGAGCTCGCAACTGAATAGTTGGAATGTAGAATCATAATAATCGTTCGCTCTGAAATGAAGTGCATTGAGCGTTTCGATGGCGCATCGATATGACCAGAAGGCTGGGAGGAATTGGTTATAGAGAATAGATATGCTGCATATTAAGCATTTCGACTGTTTGGCCAGAAACGTGGCCCTGAGAACAGTTTTATGCGTGCATAAAAAGAGTTGATCGTGTATACTTAGGGATATGAAAAAGGAGAGGTCAGATTGAACACTGAAGTGAAACAAAAGGAGTTCTGCCGACTCACCGGTTTAACGCGTAAGTCATTACTGATTTACGAAGAAAAAGGATTGTTAGTTCCATGCAGAATTGATAGTTCAACGGGATATCGTTTCTACTCAAGCTTGGAAATTGATCGGGGAACAAAAATAAGCATTTTGCGTGCACTGGATTTTGCCGTTCCGGAAATTGCAGCGGTTCTCGAACAAGGAGACAATGCTTTGTCTGTGTTAGAACAGAAAGAAGTAGAGTTGACTCGCAAAATGGCGGTAGTCGAAAATGGCTTGAGGTTTTTGGAAGTGAATAGAGGCGTAACCCCTTTTGTTGAAGATGTTCGTGAAACAAAGTTGTCGCTATTTCAGGTCGCCACAATGGAAGGACGAGGTTCAGTTCGCGATATTGCTGTTCATTTGAAATTGCTAAGTCGATATATTCGCAACTACGGAGCGCTTGAATGTGGTCCCACGGGAACGTTCTTTTACCCTGATAGCACGTTTGACGATTTTCATTTTAAGGTGTTTGTTCCGGTCAATGGTGAATGGTTGATTCCGACGAATGGATTTGTAATTGAAAATTTTGGAATGCCTCGATTCCTCTATCTTCGCCACTACGGATCCTATGAACTTCTTGCGCCACTCTACGAACGGTTGCGTATAGCCGTGGAAGAACGGGGTGAAACCCTTGATGGAAGTTATATAGAACTCTATAGAAATCCACCGCACCAACTTCTCGGATCGGACACTTCCTTGCTTATAACCGATATTGGAGTTCCTTTATGGTATTGAAAAAACAGTTCTCATATCTTCTTGAAAGCTATAGCTACCTTCTGTTTTCCACCAATAAACTGTTGGGTGGAATTCTACTCGTGCTCTCTTTCGTGAACCCTTCAGCGGGGATCCATGCGCTTGTTGCTTTTTTCGCCGCATCAGCCTTTTCTAAAGTGTGCAATACGAATAACGCCCTAGATACACATACGCGCTATCTTTACAATTCTTTGATGACAGGGCTTGCAATTGGTTTTGTGTATGCTGTTTCTCCACTTTCTCTTCTAATGAGTGTGGTGGTGGGGATTCTGACATTTTTATTTAGTTCATCCTTACATGCACTTTTTTCTTATTACTTAGGTTTACCGATTCTCAATCTTCCCTTTGCAATTATCGCTACGCTGGTCTATTTGGCTGCAATGCAATACAGTTCGTTGTCGCATATTCATAACTCATTTGAAATGAGTATTTTGAATATTGATGCTTTGCCGGTAGCGATCCAGGGGTTATTGCGGTCGATAGGGGTACTGCTCTTTTTGCCCTACGATTGGATTGGACTCATCATTTTGAGTATCGTCCTCGTTTTGTCGAGAATCAATTTCTTTCTCATTGTGATGGGATACTTTGCGGGAACATTTTTTCATTCGCTCTTAACGGGGATACCGCATTCTAGTGTCTCTAATCCTTTTAGTTTCAACTATATACTTATTGCTCTTTCGCTGGGAGGGTATTTTCTTATTCCATCGAAACGAACGTACGGAATCGCGCTTATCGGGGTCTGTGTCAGTTCAATTTTACTTGATGGTATGACTGTTTTTTGGTCGACTTTCGGGATTCCTGCGTTTACTCTCCCTTTTGCCATTACTGTTCTTCTTTTTATACATGCGCTGTATATCGCAAAATACCCTTTCGTAACGCGACAATTTCGCAATTCGCCAGAACAAAATCTCGAAGAGTGGTGCACCAATGCGGAACGGTTCGGCGTCACTCTTCCGTCGCCTCGTTTACCCTTTAGCGGTGAATGGACGGTCTATCAAGGTTTTGATGATGATTGGACACATCAAGGTCTGTGGCGGTATGCGGTTGATTTTGTTATTGAAGATCCCGTGAATGGGACAACATTCCGCCATAGTGGAAAGCGGCTCGAAGATTTTTACTGTTATAATAAACCAGTTCTCGCACCGGTAAGTGGAACCGTGGTTGCTCTTGTCTCGACGATTCCTGATAATCCGATCGGTTCGGTAAACAAGGAAGAAAATTGGGGGAATTATATAATCCTCTATTCTGACTTTGGGTACTACGTTGAATTGTCACACTTTGCGAATGGATCGCTCGCAGTGAATATCGGTGATCGGGTTGTGGTGGGACAGGTAATCGGACGGTGTGGAAATTCCGGCCACTCCGCTCAGCCGCATATCCACATGCAGGTTCAGTATTGGGCTTATGCCGGAGCGCCGGCGGTACAATTTTCCTTTTCGCAAGCGGAATCAAATGGCGCAGTTATTCGCGGCGAAACACATCCACGAAAGGGTGATCGGTTCTCTTCGCTGGTAGTTTCAAAGAAAATGGGGGCGATGTTTCAATTTCTTTTGGATGATACTATTCGTTTTCGATACCACAAAAATGGTGTCGATGCAGGGCTTTTGGAACTGAAAGTGCGCATGGATGTCGATGGATCGTACTGCCTTGAAGATGTGGTTCGAAAGAGCAAACTCTACTTTATTCAACGTGAATCGGAGTTTCTTTTTACTTCCTATATCGGAACTGAAAATTCGCCTTTGAGGTTTCTGTTTACCGCTGTTCCGTCGATTCCCATGACAGAACAACCGGTTACATGGAAAGACTCACTTCCGGCATCGGTAGTGCAAAGCCGGTTGCCGCTCTTTGCCTATCTTTTGAAATCATTTTATCATCCGCTCTACAGTGGAAAAGGATCATACAAGAGTGAAAATGGTGTAGTTCGTGGATCAGTCGTGCTGAATCATCTCTTCTCTACGGATCATTTTGAAAGTGAATTAACCCTTGATTCACATGCACGGTTTTCGCGAGTTAAAATGAAAATGAAAGGTGAGATACATGTGCTTGAAGCGCTGTAGTATGTTGTTGTATGTGGTTTTTTTGTCTTCTGTTGCGTGGGCTGGTAGTCTTGAAAGTGCTTATGAAACGTACTTGGAAGGTTCATTTGAAAAAAGTTACCAACAATATGCAGATAACTATGAATCCACGGGGAATAGAGATGCCTTGTACGGGATGATTAACTCCTTGGTTATGCTGAAACGGTATGATGAAGCTTTACTGCTTTGTCACACCGATGAACACGATGCAATATTGTTGGCTAAAGAGGTGTGGATACTTGGATTAGGAAAAAACCGGGCCGTCGCTACAACACGAATGACTACAATTGAAACGGTAGTTCCTCAGGAATCGCGTCCCATGATTTTTCGCAGTGGCGGTGACGGATTTTACGGTTCCGGTGAGTTCAAAGAGGCGATTCGCTGGTATGAGAAGGCACAAAAAATAGCCTTTGACTCTGCCACTCAGCGAGCGATCACTGCGGCGACTATCGAGAAAAAAACGGCAGTACTGCAAACCGTATCGGCTATGGGGGGGCCGATAATCTATTCAAAAGGTGAAATTAACGATCAAAAAAATCAATATCGCTACGATCACGGATCATTTCTGTCCGCGGGAACACGTTTGAATGTTAAGAAAAGGTTCGCTGTTGAACTGGAGTACTGCCGGTTCGATGCATCCTTTGGGGAAAACGTGTATGGTGTCTCCTATGAATCACAACTTTATAAAAGTCGTGACAGTTCTGCAAATATGCCGTGGCCGATGCTCTACACTGTGCAAGATTCTGTTGATCATTGGGTCAATGAAAATCCTGAAACGCATAAATACTCAATTGTAGACTCGCTTAAAACCTACAAAAAGTTTAATGGAGTAGATACGACGTTCACCGATTCTATATGGACACTCTATTCCGAATCGTACATATCTGATTCGGATACAGCAAGCTACGATGACACTGTTTCCTTCGTACCGACATCGATTTTTCAAAATGGCATCTACGCGGGATTTTCGGTGTTCAATGCGTTCGGACGGCGATTGACCATGGTCACATCGGCGAATTTGTGGCAATCGAACATGGCCAACATGAACCGAGGAGCATCTTTGGGAGCCTATGGAGGATTTAATGGGAACTATCTTACTATAGGATCGTACTTGTACGGGACTTTCACTGAAAAAGTGGGTACAATTCAAGTGAGTCCTGATATTGGTGGCACCGTAAAACTCTTTTCGTGGAACGTTACCCCTTCCTCTGTGTTCAAAACGGGTGCTCCCGTGGCGATGAAAATTCCCGGTGTGCAACTCTCGGCGGAAGTGGAACTGGGAGTAACGGGGAAACACGGTGCCGTCAGCGTTTCGGGTGTCGTGGGAAAACGAGCATTTACCGCAGAAAGTTCCGGCAAGAATGTGGTGACCATAACTCTGCCGCATCGGTTTTCGGGATCGTTCTATGGAGCGGTCATGCCGGGATCTGGTCGACTTTCTCTCTTTACCTTGTGGCGTTACGAAAATTATGAACAACTTTCCCGCCTGATCGCTCTTGGCGGAACAACGTTTAGCTTTTAGGAGTGTCCTATGAAATTGAAACAGGTGATTTTACTATTGAGTATGATTGGTGTTGTTAGTATTGCTGCTGAACCGTCGGCGGCAGAAATCAGAAAAGCCTACTTTAGTTCCTATGAACTTGAAAAACAACAGCGATACGCCGATGCATCCCACGCGTTAGACCCTGTTGCTTCGGCATACCCTCAGAGTTACACGGTAAACTATCGACGTGGGTGGCTTGCCTATTTAGCGGGGAATTTTACCGATGCGAAAAAGTTCTACGGTGTGGCTTTGACCCAATATCCGGCATCGCTGGAGGTGCGCAAGGGATTGGTGTTAGTCGATGCGGCTCGAAGATCGTGGAAAGAGGTGGAACAGCAGTGTCGCATTGGAAGAAAAACCGATTACTACAACCTCGACTTTTGTTACTGGCAGGCGGTGGCACTTCGCGTACTTGGTCAGGCCGATGCGGCTTCGAAAGTGGTGGAAGAGATTACCGTTCGCTATCCGACGAACGTGAATTTTCTGACAGAACTGGCGCGGATTCGATTGGCTCAAGGGAAAAAAGATCAGGTATTAGCACTTCTTGAATCGGTATACATACTCGATCCGCTCAATCAGGAAGCGGTAGCGATTCAAAAGCAGATGACTGCAACAAAATAAACGAAAAAATAGGAAAACCGTATCAAACGGGTGAAATGAAGATTCACCCCAGCGGGTTTCCTACGCAAATTTGAATGAAAAACGACAAATTCCAACCAAAAGGATGGGCCCTATGGAACTGAAAAAACTGCAGAATCTGGCGATCGCCGACAGTGGATACATTTTCGATCCCGCTTCGGGAAACAGCTATACTGCCAATGAAACGGCGCTGTTTATTATGGCTGACCTAAAAGCGGGGAAATCGACCGAAGAGATCATTGGGCATCTCTGCGAAGAGTACGAAACTGATTCTGCCACTGCCGAAAGCGATACGATCAGAACGATCGAGCAGCTTCAGGCGAACTACCTTATTTAATGATCAAACGACACAATACGGTTCGACAAGCTCACTGACCGGACTTTGGGGCCTGAGCCTGTCGAAGGCGTATTAATCGTTTCAGCAAAGGAATAAACATGATAACAGTTGCAATGAGCGGAATCAACGCGATTGACAATCCCGGGCCGGGAACCGGAATCGCGCGGTCGCTGAAAGAGAGCGATCTAGAGATCCGCACAATCGGGCTCGCCTATGACTCAATGGAGCCGGGAATCTTTATGGACTGGGTGATCGACAAGAGCTACATCCTTCCGTGGCCGTCGTGCGATCCGAAAGTGTATCTCGAACGGCTGTCGTATATCCATGACCGTGAACAGATCGATGTGATTATTCCGGCGCTCGACGCGGAACTTCCGCTCTATATGAAACTTCGCCCGGAAATCGAAGCAATGGGGATCAAACTGCTGCTTCCGGATATCAAAACCTATATGCGCCGCGACAAGCAGAATCTGGTTCAGTTGGCGCCGGAACTGGGACTGTTGGTTCCGGAAACGCTGGTCATGAGTTCTCCGGCGGATATTGTCACCGCGGAATCGATGTTCGGCTATCCCATGATGATCAAAGGGCCGTTCTACGAAGCGTTCAAGGTGAGAACCCGTGCTGAAGCGGAAAAAGAGTTCTACAACATGGCGGCCAAGTGGGGATATCCGATTATTGCTCAACAGTTTATTGTCGGCGATGAGTACGATATGATCGGTCTGGCGGATGGTCACGGGATGGATATGGGAACCATGGCGATCAAAAAGATCATGACTACCAAACTGGGTAAAGTGTGGACAAATGTGGCGGTTCGCAACGATGCAATTTTCGAAGCGGCGCGCAAGTTCGTCACGGGACTCAAGTGGGCAGGTGGTTATGAGTTGGAACTCCTTCAGAAAGCGGGTACCGACGAGTTCTATCTGATCGAAATCAATCCGCGGTTTCCCGCGTGGCTCTATATGGCGGCAGGATGTGGGATCAATCTTCCGGAACGAATGGTGAAACATCTTCTGAATATGCCCTATGAAACTCATTCGGACTACGAAGCGGGCAAGATGCTGATTCGCTACACCGGTGAAATGATTCGGCATATCAGCGATTTCGAACAGCTGACAACTCTGGGCGAGAGTCGGGAAAAGACAGATAAAACGAAAAATCGACAAAACGATTAAACGGAATGCAGGCGCGGGTTGCATTATTTCAACCTGTGAAGAATGATGAGTATCCAGCCGTCAAGTATGACCGCGGAATCGTGAAGAATGACGGGAGATTGTTAAGAATAGGTGTAAAAGCGTGAAGAATGGCCGCGTAATCGTGAAGAATGAGTGCAAAACCGTCAAGAATGAGCATGAAAATCAGCAGATTACGATTGATCTTCCCTTGTCTTGAGGTACGGATTTGAACATGAGTATTCGGATAATGAACATTTATGCATAACTATTGAACATGACCATGAATCGTCGAACAGGAATGTGAAACCGATGAGCATGACCATGAAACCGTTGAACATGACCATGAACGACAGGGTCTTACGTTGGATCCGTGGTAAAAGAAGATTCGTAACGGGTACTTTTGGGAATAATTTTTGAATTCAGCCCCAAAGCGGGCGACAGTATACCAACACAGGTCGAAGGCCTGTGAACAATAAGGAGAAAATATGAAAAAAAGATATATCCGCCCCACAATCGTGAAACAAGTGGTGGGAGTGATGAACAAGTTCGGCAATGTATCCATGAGAAATATCAAGGAGGATATCGACGGCGCTGCGATCACCGACATGGTGGAACAGTACGGTTCACCGCTCTTTGTGTTCAGTGAAAAACAGTTGCGCAATCAGTATCGCCGAGCGTACCAGGCGTTTTCGACCCGCTACCCGAACGTGCAGTTTTCATGGTCGTACAAGACCAACTATCTTGGCGCGATCTGTTCGGTGTTTCACCAAGAAGGGGAAATTGCCGAGGTTGTTTCGGGGTTTGAATACCAGAAAGCGCGTCAACTCGGCATGCGCGGTGATCAGATTATTTTCAACGGCCCGTGGAAAAATGATGATGAACTGAAACTCGCGTTCGAAGAGAATGCCATTGTCAATCTTGATAATTTCAACGAACTGCACCGCGCCGAAAAGATCGCCAAAGCGCTCGGGAAGAAAGTGGGTGTGGGAATTCGACTCAATATGGACACAGGAACCTACCCGCGATGGTCGAAATTCGGTTTCAATCTGGAGACTTCTCAGGCGGCGGATGCGGCGGCACGGATTGCTCGTTCGGAATGGCTCGAACTGAAAGGGATCCACTCCCACATCGGAACATTTATGCTCGATCCCAATGCCTATGTACTTCAGGTGCAAAAAATGGTGAATTTCATGCTTCACATGGAAAATGAACACGAAATCGAACTGGAGTATATCGATATCGGAGGCGGATTCCCGTCCAAAAGCCGACTCAAGGGGATCTACCTTCCGCCGGAAGTGTCGGTTCCGGAGATCGATGCCTATGCCGAAGCGATCTGCAATACGCTGACAGCGGTTCTTCCCGCAGGACGCACCCCAAAACTCTACCTCGAAACGGGACGCCACATGGTTGACGAAGCCGGTTCGCTGGTCAGTTCGGTGATCGGTCAGAAACAGCTTCCCGACGGAAATTCGGGCTACTTCCTGGATGCGGGAGTGAACATGCTCTACACCGGATCGTGGTATAATTTCAACATTGCTCCGGCAGTGGACACCGGCGGTGTCCCCGAAGCGTGTACCCTGTTCGGCCCGCTCTGCATGAACATTGATGTGGTGGCTGATTCGGCCTATCTTCCGCCGCTACCGATGAACACTCCACTGGTCATGTGGCCGGTGGGCGCGTACAATGTGACTCAGTGGATGCAGTTTATCACCTATCGCCCGGCTGTCGTGATGGTCATGGAGGATGGTTCCACGGAACTGATTCGGCGCAAAGAGGTTCTGGAAGATGTCACCGGCCCAGAAATCGTTCCGGAAAAGGTTCGGGTGAAAAAATAGGGGAGAGGTGCGCTCCTGTATCGGATTTTGTTCATTGAGGGTAGGCATTCGTGTCTACCCTTTTTGCGATTGGTGCATGTGTCTCTGTGATACGTTCGCATGGAATGGTTATTTCAACGTTGCATGGTCACATTCTCTAGGGAAATTGTTCTTCTTTTTGAGTTTTGAGTGAGCTATATTAGTGCACCTGTTTAGGGTAGATTTTTGCATTGGCATCGGCAGTGAAAAATGTGCTTTGTCGGGAATGCGGTAGTAACTCTAGTAAAGGTTTTCCTAAAAATGATAGCTCGAATAATTGCATGTATTGCCTGTGTAACGCTTTCACTCTATGGATTTGAACGCGTTCCGAAGCAGTACTCGTTGGAATTTGGTGGGATCTACGCTCATAAAAACGAAATTTCTCATGAGTCACTTCCGGGGGCGACGGTTCTGTTTGATTACTCCTGGCAGTTGTCTGGACTTGATGGTACACGGCCTGCATCGTTTATCACCGTTCCTATGGGATATACGGTGTTTTCCGGCGATTCGAGCCTTTCGATTTTACAGTATGGATGGACAATTCGACATGATCTCACAAAAAGTACGCCTGTAATTCCCTTTCTTGGGTACGGGCTCTTGTTGAATCAGCTTCATTATGAAGGTGACAAGGGGAGTCGTTTTGGCCATCAGACGCGATTTGATGTTGGAGCGGAGTGGTTCAACGATCGGCCGTTTCATCTGTTTGCAAAAGGGGAGTGGAGTATGACTCGTTTTCCCGTAAAGCACCTCGAGAAAAAAAGAATACAATTGCCGAATAGATTATGTTTTCATAGTTATCAAAAGAGGTTTTCATGGTTGAAATATTAAGTCGCATCCAATTTGCGTTTTCTGTGGGGTTCCATTTCCTGTTCGTACCTCTCAGTATCGGACTCATTTTTTTGGTCTGTTTGTACGAATACAACTACATGAAAAGCAAAAACCTTCGCTATAAACATCTCTCAGAGTTTTATGGCGATATGTTTGTGATTAACTATGCGTTCGGCATTGTGACAGGCTTTACCATGAGTTTGCAATTTGGCACAAACTGGTCAGCCTATTCGATTTTCATGGGGGATGTTTTCGGTGCACCGCTCGTTTTCGAAGCCATTATCGCCTTTTTCCTCGAATCAACGTTCACTGGTCTGTGGATTTTCAAGAAAAATAAAATGTCTAACCGGTTGCGGTTTATCACGGTTCTAATGATTCTTATCGGTACAACATTCTCGGCTTTGTGGATTATCACCGCTAATGGATTTATGCAGAATCCGGTCGGGTATTCACTTGCCGCCGATGGAAGTCGTGTTGTTGTGGAAAATTTCAAAGAAATCCTGCTGAATCCCTATGCATGGTATATGCTTATTCACAACAATACCGCCTGTTTCCTCTTGGGAGCGTACTTTGTTCTTGGGATAGGAGCGTACCGGTATCTTCGCGTTGACAAAGATAGTGAAGAAGCCGCAACTTTCCGCCTAGGATTTAAGCCTGCAAATATTGTTCTTGTGGTGATGTCGTTTCTTATGCCGATTATCGGCAACGTGTACTATAATTATATTGTGCCAATCCAGCCAACAAAGATCGATGCGATCAGCGGTGGTTCTCCTATGGTGACAGTCTCTTTTGCGCTTATGGTGGGATTGGGAACGCTGTTTATTCTCTACTCAACGTATACCCTGGTGTTCTTTAAAAAGTACATGGCTTCACCGGTGATGCAGAAAATTTATCTCTGGTCGTTTCCGCTTCCCTATATCGCGATTATGGCTGGGTGGATCGTAGCCGAAGTTGGCCGTCAACCTTATGTCGTTTATGGGCTTATGCTTACTAAAAATGCCGTGAGCAATGTTCCTGAAATGCAAGTGTGGTTTTCTCTCATGACAATTCTGATTATGTATTTCATTCTTGCTGTTGCTTGTGTATACTTGATGGTTAAACGAATCAATGCACCACTTTACAAAGAGGAGTTGGTATGAGTCACGAATTACTCGCGAGTATTTGGTACTTTATCCTTGCCCTTGTGTGGGCAATTTACGTAAGTCAGGAACTATTCGTTACCGGCGTGGGTATGCTCAGTTTGAAATACCGCGTCGAAGAGGATTATTTTCAGAAAATAAATGAGAGTGTTGCCACGTTTTGGGATGGTATACAAGTTTGGCTGATCGTAGCGGTGGGAGGGCTTTTTGCCACGTTCCCTACGGCCTATGGCTTGACACTTCAGGCGTTGTATATTCCTTTTTATCTACTGCTTATGGCTGTGATTTTTCGAGGAACTTCTATCGAGTTGCTCTATAAGTCTGACGATCGTCTGTGGCAAAAAGCAGTGAGTAAAGTGTGGGGCGTTTCCAGCCTTGCGATGATTCTTATCGTTGGGATTTACTTGATTAATCTGTTCACTGGCCTTCCGATCAAAGATAATTTGATGACTGAAAGTTTCACGGTGATTTTCTCGCGGTCGGCTCAGTTTGGCGGAGCACTTTTTGTGTTGAGTGCCCTTACCATGGGGTATTGTTGGATAAAAATGACTCTTGGCAAGGATTTCAAAACGCCGTCAAAGGCGTCAAGTTTGTGGATCAGTGGCGCTTCCATCTTTGCGGTGGCACTTTTGTTCCTCGCGCTGACCAATAAGAACAACGTGTTTGAAACAGGGTACTTTGCTAAGATACCTGCACTTTGGACGATGCCAATTTTGGCGATGTTGCTCTATGTTGCACAATTTTTGTTCATGTTGAAAGAACGCTATGTCGGTGCGTTTGTTTCGATCATTTTGGGTATTACTCTTGTGATTTTTACCGGATTTAGTGCGGCTTTTCCGTATATACTTCCGTCAACAGTTGCTCAAAGTGAAGGCTTATTGATTATCAAAGCCGCTTCTTCACAACATACATTAGAAATTATAACCGGTGTAACACTGGTGTTTTTACCTGTTGTTATTGTCTATCAAGGTTGGAAATACCGTAAATTTTGGAGAAAGTTCTAAGCGATGGATATTCGAATTAACAAGGGACCGATGGCCTATTTCAAGGGCGATTTAGAGAAAGTTAGCACCGATTTCTATCGCGTGCTCATTGTTCTTACGGCAATTGCAACGGTGTCACAGTTTGCGTATGATTATGTTTTGGCAATTAAGGCAGCGTTGATTTTTGTTGTCAGTGTGTTTGTTGCCCGCGAATCGGAGATTTTCTTCGTGACTCAAAAGGCGAGCATCATGCGCGATGAAGCAAAAGCAACTCTAAAAACCACAAAACCGGAAGTGACGGCGTTGATTTATGCGCTGATGCTTCCTGTGGGAACGCCTCTATTTGTCGTGGCAGTTGGATCCTTCGTCAGTGTGTTCATCGGGAAAATGGTGTTTGGTGGTTACTCGTTTAATGTGTTCAATCCGGCTATTGTGGGAAGATTGTTTGTGGGGATCTCTTGGCCTGCCTTGGTGACCACAAACTTTTCGCCGATTATGGACAATTACCTGTTACAGTTGATTTTTCAAAAAGATTTCACTGCGGTTGCACTTTCGCCACTTATGGAACTGCACGCTAACGGAATTGTGTCACTGGCAAATATGCGCCCATTGACGGAATTGTTGTTCACGACAAATCATGGTATGCTGTTTTCGTTTCCGGTGATCGTCTATCCACTCGTATTGATCTTCTTTGCCGTGCGCAAAACCATTGATTTTCGCCCGCTGGGGATCACGCTAGTCACATCTCTTATTACACTCGCGGTAATTGCCATTTCATTCAATCAGAGTTTTGAATATCCGCTCTTTCACTTGTTGGCTGGTGGGTATCTCTTTGTGGCGATTCTAATGATGACAGATCCGTTCACAAAGCCCTACACGACAATTGGAACCATTGCCTACGCGGCGATTTTTACACTCTCGTTCACCATGGTGCGCTTTCTCGGAAAAGATTCTGACGGCGTTTTTTACGCACTGCTCTTTGCAAATCTCTTTGTTCCGCTGATTAATAAAAAAACTGATAAAGCGATCTTTGGTTTCAACCGTCAGACTGTGACAACGCTTGTTGTGACTGTTTCGATTCTCGTTGGAACGGGGTTGTTTATCACGAAAATTCTTGAACAGCGAATTGCAAGTAAAGAAGTGACGGTTCTGTATGGTAAAAATTAGTTTTAAGTATGGTGTCATTCTCGGCGCCTGTTCGATCATCTGTGCTTCAATTGTTTCCGGTGTGTACGTGATTGTTCAACCCATTATAATTGAGCGAACTATCCAAAAGGTGCGGGACAACCTGGACAAGGTTTTTTCGAATACACCTTTCGAATACGAAGAGATCACCGAAACGTCAAAGCTTGAAAAGTTGCTCGATGTCGATGGGCTGTACAAAGTCAAAATAGCCGGCGATTCTGTCAACTATGTGTATGAAATGAGTCCCGAAGGACGAAATGCGCCAATACTCTATCTCATCGCTTTTGACATAAAAGGTGCTGTAAAGAAAATCCAGTATGTTCAGATGCGCGAAACAAAGGGGCGTGGGGACAAAATTACCCATGAAGAGTATCTCGCCGCTATTTATAAACAGAATGCATCGGCTATGAATGTCGATATTATCACCGGTGCGACCTATTCGACTAAGGCGATGAAACAGAGCATTGAAACTGTTTCAAATCACTTGATAACTGAGGTGCTGAAATGAATAAACTCGCCGCTGATATGTATCGCGGAATCATAAAAGACAATCCCACATTTGTCCTTTTCCTCGGGCTCTGCCCAACTTTGGCACTGACCAATAATCTTACCAATGCGGTGGGTATGGGGTTGAGTGTTGTGGTTGTTCTGGCGATTACGAACGCTTTGATTTCCATGGTTCGCAAAATCGTTCCTGCAGACATTCGCATTCCTGTCTATATCACGATCATCGCCTCGGTGGTGACGGTGATGGGAATGCTCATGGAAGCGTATATGCCTGCTTTATTTGAAAGTATGGGAATCTATTTCCCGCTTATTGTGGTGAACTGTATCATTCTTGGTCGTGCAGAATCATTTGCCGCAGAAAATGGCGTGGTGGATTCGTTCTTTGATGGAGTATCCAGCGGGCTAGGGTTTTTACTCGGACTATCAGTGTTGGGATTCTCCCGCGAACTGATAGGCACCGGCGCAGTGGATATGCTGAAATTTCGCATTCTCGATGCAAATCATGCGCCCACCATTTTTGTGGAATCTTCCGGCGCATTTCTCATGTTCGGATTGATCGCTTGGATGATGAACACGATTAAACTCAACAAAGAGAAAAAAGAGAAAGAGATCGCCACTGCAGCAAAGGCCGCCGCGAAAGCTGCCGCCGAAGCAAAAAAAGCTGAAGAGGAAAAACTGTCTATAGCATCCGCTCAGCCCGAATCAACTCAACCTGAAGGAGATCTTCGTGGATAGTGTTATTTCAATCTTGACGATCGCTTTTAGCGCGTTTCTGATTCAAAATATCGTTCTGACTCAGTTCCTTGGACTCTGTTCATTTTTCGGTGTGGGGAACAAAGAGGATTCTGCGCTGGGTATGGGTCTTGCGGTTACATTCGTGATCACACTTTCTGCGGTTGCGACCTACGCACTCTACATCTTTGTGCTTGTACCGTTCAAGTTGGAGTTTCTCTCCACGATTTCATTTATTCTCGTAATCAGTGGACTTGTTCAGTTTGTTGAAATGGTGATTAAAAAATATTCACCGGGACTCTACCAGAGCCTGGGAGTGTACCTTCCACTTATCACAACGAACTGTGCCGTTCTTGGTGTGGCTTTGTTGAACATTGACAAGAGCAATAGCGAACTCTCTTTGGGTATGAATTTTCTGATCATGATAGTGTTCAGTTTTTTCACCTCTTCTGGATACGCTTTTGTTATTTACGTCTTTGCGCTGATTCGCGAACAAATTGCGAAGGCGCCGATTCATGCGGGACTAAAAGGGGTGCCGATCGCTTTGATCACTGCTTTTGTCATGGCCATGGCGTTTAACGGTTTTGTGGGGATGTTCTAATGAGAATTGCTATAGCCATTATAGTCATCGTTGGATTGATTGCATTCTATTTCACCATGTGGAAATTGAATCGCAAACAGCAGTTACCGGAAGAGTTCAAAGGATCATTGCCAAAATGCGGTTCATGTAGCGATTCACAATGTGCGCTCAGTGATTCGAAGGGAGATACTGAAAATGAATAGTCTTGTTCTGTCAGCGATTGCCGTGATCGGTATTGTCGGGATTACTATTGGCGTTTTGTTGGGAATCGCCTCGATTGTGCTCGCTGTAAAAGTGGATGAACGCGTTCAGAAGATATACGACTCACTTCCTCATTTCAACTGCGGAGCCTGTGGATTTCCCGGATGTCAAGGAATGGCCGAGGGTCTTATCAAGTCGGCTGTTCCAATCAGCAATTGTAAACCTTCTAAGCCAGATCGCCGACAGCTCATTAAAGAAATTTTAGATGAGTATGGAATTGAGAATAAACTGTAGATTATTCTATCCCTGCATAATTACAAATGCCGGAACTCCTAGGAGTTCCGGCATTGTTTTGTCACTCCTGTCGATACGTATGACTTGGATGTGAGATACTATAGATGAAAGAGATTTGATGTTAGAATCACTTTCGTTTGTCGATAGAAATTATTGCACGATACCGTTCACTGCACCTATCTTTATACTGTTAATTCTTTTCAAATAGGGGTGTTGTATGAAAGCTGTAGGAATCATTCTACTTGTCGTATGTTCCATTTTCGCTTTTGAAGTGATCGATACGAGTCGCCTTCATAAACACGTACAAATGCTTTCTGAGACGCTTGCCCCCAGATCATATACTGATCGCGAGAATCTTCTTAAAACTTCACAGTACATTTTCGATGAATTTGCGTCCCTTGGTTTACTTGCAAAGACTCAGCCATTTGTCGTGAAAGATTCATTGTATATGAATATCTTTACTCACATTGGCCCTGACACCGGAAAGCAGATTATCGTTGGGGCACATTATGATGGGCATGGGCCATATCCGGCGGCCGATGACAATGCAAGTGGAGTGGCAGGAATTCTTGAATTGGCCCGACTTCTAAAAAATACGAAACTGACCCAAGGTATAACATTGATTGCGTATACACTTGAAGAGCCGCCCTTCTTTGGAACAAATTCGATGGGGAGTTTTGTCCACGCACAGTCCCTTCATGATGCAAATACCGCCGTTGATGTTATGATATCACTGGAAATGATTGGGTATTTTTCTGATAAGTCCAATAGTCAGAAATATCCTGTTCCAGTCGATAAGGCCGTGTATCCCGATGAAGGGAATTTCATCATGGTGGTTGACAAAGAGGGCTCTATGCGCGCTAAAGGGATTCAAAGAATAATGTCTGCCAACTCAAAAATTCCCGTGAAGCTCTTTCTTGCTCCCGTCTCCGTAATTGGAGTAGATTTTTCAGATCATCGGAATTATTGGAATTTCGGATATGAAGCTGTGATGATCACAAATACGGCATTTTACCGCAACACCGCATATCATACAGCTAAAGATACACATGATCGACTTGAATATTTCAAAATGGGTGAAGTAGTCCGCGGTGTGCATCAATATCTTCTCAGAGCCGCTGGTGCTCACTAGATAGGTTATTCAATTTACTAATGTAAAATAGCCGGAACTCCTAGGATTTCCGGCTTTTCTCAAGTAATACAGTTGATAGTTACAACTTTTTGAGTTCTTCCATAACCGTTTTTTTATCCACCAAATCCCGCATAACCACGGGAGTCTTGTACTCTTTGCCATCAAAGATCGCGAGGAACGGAATCGACCGTGAACCGAGATGGTGCATGAGCGATTCTATTTCCGCATTGTCCGTGGTGAGATCCCCTTTGATTGCCAGAATGTTTTTCTCTTTGATCAATGCTTCCACTTCCGGCGAATGGTAGACATTGACCTTATTAAACTGACAGTTCATACACCAGTTCGCGGTGAAGTCAATCATGACAGGACGCCCTTCAGCATGAGCCGCCTGAATAGCTTCGACGGAGAATTTCTGCCATGTCACGGTGGATTCTCCTTCCACTTTTTCCGATTGCGCCACGGTGCCATACATTTTTTCAAAGGTGATATAGTAGCCGATGCCGATCACCGCAAGCGCCATCAATCCCGCCTGAATCTTCTTACCAATCGACACACCAAACGGAGCGACTTTGGTGTAGAGAATCACTGCCGCCGCCAGTGCAACCTGCATTCCCACCGTGGGAAGAACCATATCCTGCGGAAGTCCGATCATGAGATAGACCGCAAAGCCGAGCAGGAAAAATCCGAGAATCTGCTTGAATGTCTCCATCCATGCTCCCGGTTTCGGCACAAGGCGGGAGAGTCGTTTGGAAGCGGCTAGTAGCATATAGGGCGAAGCCATTCCGATACCCAGTGCGAGGAATACCAGATAGATCACCAGTTTCGGTTGGGTGAGCGTCCACGCCAGTGTTGCACCGAGAAAGGGCCCGCTACATGGTGTTGCCAAAATTGTGGCAAAGACACCTTTGGAAAAGTTCCCCCAAAAACCGTTCGTGTCCTGTTTCATATCCATTTCGGAGATCTTTGAAGGAACAAGAATAATAAAGAGATCGAACATTCCCATCGCGAACAGGAACATCATTGACACAAGAATGACGATAAATACGGGGTTTTGGAACTGTTCACCCCAACTCATGCCAGCAAATGCTGCCACCGTGGCGAGAATCATAAAGACAAGAATCATCCCAAGCGAAAAGGCAAAACTGTGTTTTAAAGCTGTCGCCTTGGATCCTTCGCGACCTTTAGAAAAGGAGAGAATTTTGATTCCTAAAACCGGAAGTACGCAGGGCATAAAGTTGAGTATCAGTCCGGCTATAAAGGCGAACACTAGCGCAAGAACAATGTTCAAGGATTTTCCCGCAGATTTGGGAGAATAATCCCACTGAGGAGGATTACTGGCACTCACATCAACTGTTGCTACTGGTTCGTCGGGAGTTGACGTAATGCCTTCAAGGGGAATCTCTTGCGCATTCGCTAATAGGATCGCAGTAGATGACTCGGCAGCGAAGGCTAGAGAACTTTTTGTGCCAATACTTAACGAAAGTTTTACTGTTTGAGTCACGGGAATGCAGTTGGTTTTACAGATCAATCCATCCACCGAGATTTCCACCGGAACTGTTGCATTTGGTGAGGCAGTTACAACACCTTTCACAAAGAGTGTTGCAGAACGTTCCCACGACCACGCCCAGAACTCCTCCATTCCTTCGGGAATGTACTTTTCCGGTTTCTGGGCGATCGCTCCAATCCATGTGATACCTTCAACCGTTTTCGGCGTGATTGTCACCGGTTTCCCCACACCGGGCCCCATGGGATTTGCATAGAGATGATACCCTTCGGGGATCGCAATCTTAAGAGCGATTATCGCCGTATCCCCAGGCGCAAACGTCTGCGATGATGCAAGGGGTGAAATACCTATGTTCGGCGGTGTTTCGCTAAATACTGCGCTACTTAATAGTAGTAGTAGTATCAAGGCGATCTGTTTAATCGTTTTCATGGGGCCTCCACAGCTAAAAGCAATTAGGTTCTGTCGACACGGTTTTTATAAAAGTAAAGATATACTCTTTCTTGAACATACTCTAAAGTCGGTTAATTTGTAGACATTGTATACGCAGTATCAGGGGCACGGAAAAATGAAGCAACTTTATCTTTTGCACGCTGAAGTTTCATCAGACAACTTCGAGCAAATTTTGTCAAATCATCCTTCGTAGAAATCGATCTTTTTCCGATCTCTCGTTTCACATGGCTCCAAACCCATTCGTCAGGATTGAGTTTCGGTGAATATGGAGGAAGAAATACCAGTTCAATTTTCTCTTTGTGTTTTTCGATAAATGCTTTTGTTTTCTTTGACCTATGCATTGGATGCCCATCAACGATGAGGATAATTTTCTTTTTTTGACCTACCAGAAGTCGGCGTAAGAACTCAATAAACAATTCTGTCGTTCCGTTCTTTGCTGTGACCATGAACCGTAACTCTCCATAACTGTTTACTGCCGATACTAGATTAATTCTAAATCGTGAACCAGTTGATGTCACAACGGGACGAGTGCCTTTTAATCCCCATGTTTTACCTGAGTGATGATCAGAGCGTAAGCCTGACTCATCTTGAAACCAGATTTCTGCATTTTCTTTCTTCGCCCGTGCTACTAGCGCCGGATATTCAACATCACGCCAGTTTTGTACCAAAACAGGATCTTGCTTGTCTGCAGCATACTTGGGCTTCTGAAAACTGAAACCAAGCTTTTTGAGTAGTTCACCAGTTTGTGTTTTCCCAAGGTCAACATTAAACTCCTTCTTTATAAGAACTTGAATCATGGATCGTGTCCAAAGTGCAAATTCAAACTTCAACTGCAAAGGCGTCTTATCTTTTAATATTTCAAGGAGTTTTACACCTTGCTCAGGACTGATTTTTGGTTCGCGCCCCGGTGCTGGTTTACGACGAAGACCTTCTTCGCCATAGGCTACGTATGTGGCTAACCATTTGTAAATAGTCGAACGGTTAAGCCCAAGACTGTCAACGACAAGTTCAGGACTGGCACCACCTTCGACCTGTTTCACTGCGCGAATCCGAATTTCGGCTTGCGCTTCTCTGCTGATTTTTCTTCCATCTATTTTCATGCCACGAAAATAATTCATGCATAAAAATGTTGCAATATTATCCGACTTTAGAGTATATCCTTGAAAGGTGTGTATCGAAGGTTGTCTATTCGTGAAAGCAATAATTATACCAACTATGGACGTAGAAGATGGCGGCTACTGGTCACCGCCATCTGAAAAAAAATTCTTATGGAATCATAAATCGAGTTGCAGGAGAAGCAAAATCTCTTCCTTTAACAGAAACCATATACACACCACTGGCCAGATTCATTGCACCGAGATTGACGGAAGATCCAGAGATAACCTGTTCCACCAATACTCGTCCATTGAAACCAATGACGCGAACGACTCCATTGGCAATTTCAGAGCCAATATTGAGGGTTAATCCATTGAGGGAAAAGTTGGAGTTTTTGAGGGCTAGAGCGCTTCTGACGGAAACCGGATCTGGTTCGTAGTTCGTTGCTTTTAGTTCAGATAGATAAAACAATGTGGTTGCATTAAGCGCTGTTGCTTCAAAACTGATCGACGAAACCTGAGAAAGATCGAGGGTTGTTTTAAGAGAATCAGGAGTCCACGAAGGTTGCAGGAAAAGCTCTTTTTTGAGATACAGAGTAGTATCCGCAGCAGGAAGTTCAACGCCAAAACTGACACCATCCTCGCTCAGTGTACCTTGAGACAGTACGAGCCCAATCGGCTTTGAAGCGGAGTAGGTTACTTTAAAAAGCGATGCCTCAGAAAACGACTTTGTATATGACGTTGATAATGAACCCCATGGATAGATTTCTTTCGTTTCATCACCGGCGACAAGCGCAAATGTTGCTCCTACTTTCTGAGCGACAGAGGTGGTGTCAATGGTCGCTGTCGAACCATAGGAATCAGCACTGACACTCCAGGATCCGAAACTGAGAAGATTGACCGATAAATTTGCGGTATCGCTAACGACTGCCGCATCTTTGAATTCCGCCGTTACGGTGGCGGTTTTTCCGAGTGTCGTAATCGTAGTTGTCGATTTATTTGCGTCGGCGAAAACCACGCCGTCAGCAGAACTCCATTTTACAAACTCTTTACCTGAAGGAACTTCCGCAGTAATCGTAACCGTTTTGCCCGATTCGTACGACCCATCGCCGGTTCCGCCGGTTACAGTGAGCGCGAAAGTCGGTGTGGATCCTAATTCCTGGAATGTGTTATCTCGTGTGTAACCATTATAAACAATACCATCTTTGAACAATACAAGTGCGATTTTCAGGTCTTTCTGTTTCCAGCTTACCCAGTTTGTTTGTTCGATAGCAATGCTGAGCGTATCTTTCCAAAGATTTCCCGAGAGGGCCTGTGATGGTAACGAAGTACCTTTTGCGCCCGTTTTGCTGATCAATGTCGACGTTTTCCGCAGAACATATCGGTGATTCACGGTACCCGTCTGACCTGATTGAGTAGCTTTCACACTGTCTTCGATAACCATGGTGTTCAGTTCGAAATTTCCCGTAATAGCTCCGTTAGACTTGACGTACCGTATCACACGGATATTTGAGCCAATTATCTTAGCTTCAAAATTTATCCCGATTTCTTTTGCTTTTCCTGTTTCATTGGTTATGTATGTTTTGATTTCAGGCTGTCCTATCGAGCTGTTGTTGACTGCAAATGTGGGATATCCAGCTACCTTGTGGATCGACTCCCACGCAGTTGCATAGGTGGTTTTTAGCATGGGAGTTCCGCCATCATAATAAGAACAGTTACTCTTAATTAAAACTGCATTATCTTTATAGATCGGGTTAGAATACAATTCCTGCCATTGCGTCCATCCCCAGGTACCGCACGGGCCACAGGTAGTACCAGTAAAAATGGTAGCTACCGGCATGGACTTGAAATCAACTATGGGCTGAGCGGTAAGCGCTGTGGCGGCAAGCAGTGCGGAAGCCGCGATCATTTTCGTTTTCATATGAGTCTCTCTTTTTTGAAATATTATGAACTATTTATCTCTTTAGCGATGTGAGAAAGTTCCTCTTTCTCTTTTGTACACATTCATTTTCTAGACATATCTATCATCTCCCGTTAAAAGCTACTGATAAAGGTGAGTTCTATTCCTTTGAGTTCCGGCTTTTTTACACAGGTTCCTCCGGCACAGATTTTCCCCTCTTTGCGGGTTCCCCCAAATATCTGAAGACGATGTTTCTCTTTGATTGTCATATTAAACTGACCACCTCCCCACGCCTGAGTGACAAGCCCATCGCCACTCTCTTTTCTGTCCGGATCGGAAGTAGCCGCCCCGAGTGCCGAAAAGACAAACTGTTTCCAGCTGATTCCCAGTTCATAGGTTTGAAAAAAGTACTGTCGCGAAGGATCAAAATTCTGATCAAGCGTCCGGTGCTGGTGGGCAAAGTCCGCTTTTACGGCTATTGCCTTAATTGGCACTTCACCGTGAATCCCCGCATTGATATACCGCCCGGCTTGATCATTCTGAAAACCACCGCCGAAAGTCGTTTTCAGTTCGCCAAAATGGAGATCGGTCTGGCCGTAGAGTTCACTGAACAGGAGCGTTTTCGTGGAATCTTGCGAACGCGTATTGCTGTAACTCAGGCTAAACATGTTTTCCCCAGGAAGCGGCCCGGACAGTTCCGTCAGAAATCCCTGTTCATTATCTCCTTTGAATTCAGTGGGAGTCATGTCGGTAAAGAGAGAAAAAAGATGTTCTTTAATCGCCGCCGGTGGCGTATTGATCTGCAGTTTATCGTCCTTGAGACTGAACTTTCTGTAGTTTTTCCCTTCCGCAAAGAGTGTAAACGATCCGGCTGTCACCGTAGTGTTCAGATAGGCGGCACGACCGTGAACGAGAAAGTTGTCCCAATCTTTGAACATGGTCGGCACGGAAAACCCTGCGCCGGCTTTCCCGAAATCTTTTGCGGCAAACTCTCCTTTAAAAGTCACCGCAGGGAAGTAGAGTTCTCCCGTGATCGATCCCCAATAGTGCGTGGAACTATCTTTCTGAACAATCACGCCGGTAGCTCCGGGGAAAAATGTTTTCCCCGGTGCAAGGCGGATTTTTGCTCCTTCGAGAAGAGCGTGCCGAACTCCTTCGAAATCGCGCATTTTCCCGCCAAAGAGTGAACCTTCAACTTTTTCTCCCGCAAAGGAAACCGCCAGACCATCGATATTCGTGTTCCACCCGAGATCGCGATCTTCGTAACTGCGAAGAGTAATCCCGTTGCCCAGAGTTGTAAAAAAGTGCCCCGCTTCCACCGTGATATTGTCGCCGTTCCAGCGGAATGTTCGTTTCATCATACCGATTGAATCAGCCGGTGAAAACGATCCCGGAAACGGCGCGATCTGCGCTTCGAACCCGAGATCAACAGAAAAATTCCCCATAGAGGCGTTCAGATCGAACCACTCCTGAAAGTAGCGCGAAGGTTCCGGTTCATTGATTGAATCCAAAGCCGCCCGTAGTTCATTGCTGCCGCTCACCTGAAAATCAGCCGCAGAAAGCGTTGCGACAGATCCGGCTACAAGCAGGATGTGTTTCGCTTTCATGTTAGTTTCCTTTTCCCAAGGTTTCTTCTATTACTTTTTTAAGAGCGACTTCATCACCTTTTGCATATCCGGTATGACGATATACGATCTGGTTATTTTGATCGATTACCACTGTGGTGGGGGTGGTTGTAGCTTTCAGTTTTGCGTAGACCGATTTTTCTGGATCGAGAAGAATAGTCATGGGCCATTTGCGCGCATTGGCAAATCCCGGAACCTTGGCGGAACTTTTCGGGTCATCAATGGAGATTGAAATAAATTCGACGCCCTTGGTGGAAAATTCCGAGTGAAGTTTTGCTAACTCATTCATTTCACTCATACAGGGAACACACCAAGTCGCCCAGAAATTGATCACTTTTACTCCTTTTGCGCTTTTGGCGAGGGAGTAGGTCTGTCCTTTCACGGTCTTTGCGCTAAAATCCGGTGCTTTTTCTGAAACTGATCCGGCGAAAAGTGTTGCAACAGTAATAAGAGCGGTAAGAATTACTTTTTTCATTTGAATCTCCTTGTTTAATACGAAATTTGAACTGACTGATAGACGCGCAGCGAACTGCTCTGTTGCAGGAACGCTGTCAACTTGAGTGCCGTTCCTCCGGTAAGCTTATCGGTAGACACTACAAAAGTGCGTTCAACCGATTCTCCCGGAGCAATGGATACTCCTGTTTCTTTAAGCGGTTGATAGCGGAACAGATCGGCAAAAGATGTTTCACCGTTGGTTCCCGGTGCTTTGTCGAGAACCACCTTTTTTTCGGTGAGATTCACGAATAGGGTTCCGGTAAATGTCGAATCAGATCGATTTGTAATCGAGATCGATTCGTGGGTGAGATTCATGGCGAGTTGTGCTGGTTCTGCCAACTTGCGCTGAACCGTTTCGAGAAATAGCGATCGAAAAAGTGCTGTATCTCCATTGTGCTGAATCGGTTCTCCGTTCACTGCAAACATGGGAAGCGCGTATTTCAGTTTTGGTCCATACTGTTTTGCCAACTCTTCCTGCGGTTTCGGGTTGAATGCAAAGAACGGATCTCCTTTTCCCGGCCAGTTGGCGTGGCTGGCGATTTTTAGAATGCGACGGTTGTTCATGGAATCGAGTATTTCATACATGATTTTTCCGTAGGCGGGACAGTAGTTACAGTCCGTATTGCTCAAATATTCCACCAAAACACTCTGCTGAAGTTCGATTTTTGCCGAAATTGTCGCCGTCTTCCCCGCTTGTATTGTTGCGGCGGTATCGAGCGTCGAAGAACCGGAACTGATAAGAAGCGGATAGTCGCCCACGGGAAATCCCCCTTGAGTGAATATCCCCGTGGAGTCAGTGACTCCCAGTTTCAGACCTGCCAGTTCGACCATTGATCCCGGTTCGGCCTCGACGGAAACCGTTCCCGACTCAGCACTGTTCAATTCAATGAGGATATTTTTCTGCTCCCCTTCAGAAAGAACGACCGTGGTTAGCGCAAGAGAAAATCCTTCGCGAAAAAGCACAATTTCGTGTTTTCCCGTAGAAATGGGTTCAATGGTGAACAGGCCGTTGTTCATAGTGCCAATCTCTTTCCCGTTGAGAAAAACGCGAGCTGATTGTTTGCTCTGTTCTACGATAGTTATGGCACCGGGTTGCGCCTGTTTTACCACGCCATCGCGAGTCATACAACTCGTAAGCGATATGAGCGCCACGCCAATGAGAACTTTGATTATTGTATTCATGAGTATCTCACTCTCTTCCGGAGTTTCTCGTTACTTGCCTGTATACACGAAAGGCATTGCTGTTTCTACGCCGTTTTGAACAACGGTGAGGAGGTAGTTTCCGGCCGAATGCCCTTGCATAGAAAAAAGAAGGGGCGTACTTGCGTTGGCATTTCCATTGAACAGTTCCGCAATTTTACGACCGCGGAAATCGACCAGCTCTACTCGCGCTGCACCGCTGAAAGGGAGTTTCAACTCAGCCATGGAACCGCGAACCGCAAGTGCCACGGGAGCGATTGCTTTTCCTTGACTGCCGAGAACTGGAGTCGCTGACGATCCATAGGTGGGAAAGGAAAAGAGCATCGAAACCTGTTCGTCTGTTTTAGTATCTTTCAGGTCGAAGGCGAGAAACGCCACACCGGAATCGGTAGGGGTTACATCGATGTCCAAGGAGACTTGTCCGTTCGGTGCAATGTCAAACTCCGACTCTTCGATGAACGGCGGGAGGCAAAGGTCGTTGACACACATGGTGATATCCCAATTTTGTGGAGCCTGAAGAGCGCGCCGTTTCAAAATGACCGAAGTTTTTTCATTGCGAGTTGATTTCAGTGACCCGTGAAGTTGGGTCATTTGACCGATTTTTGAGATTGTCCCAGCAGATTCAAAGGAGAACGCCAGAGTTTCAGTTGGTTTTGCCACAGGAGTAAAATTAACGCCGTAGAGTCGTTCATATTTTTCCGTTTTGTCATCGAGATTGATAATTGTAAACTGAACTGCCCCTTCGCCGGTAGAAGCATCGTCTTCAAAAATGAAATCCACATCGAGACTCACCTCCTTTCCGCCCGCAAGTACATACTCGAGGGTATCCATAAACGGCGGAAGGCATGATTCAACACACATGGCCACATCCCATTTGTTCGGCAAAGCAAGCCGGGTTTTAATCACCTGAATATTTGCTGAACTTGCGGAGATGTTTGTAATTTTTGTATGTAACTGCACCATCTTGGTTTCAGGAATTGCGTTCACCATACTGAAATTCGACTGGTCGGTGAGTTGTAACACCCCCGCTTCGAGAGAGAACATCATCGCAGCCATAGCGAGAGCTGTTTTTGTGGTTTTTAGTTTCATGGGGGAACCTTCTTTCATCTTTCATTGTTTGCACACTTAATGAATACCAAAAAGGTGAAGGTATTCCTTGGAAATCCCTGTATGAGTAGAACATGGTGGTAACTGTAGATACCATAGCTTCTCAACTAGTTTATAGTCTTAGTCTTGCATTAATTGCTTTTTCGCGTTTTACCGTGAATATGACAAAAATGTAACGAGTTGTCTGTGTATTCTCTTGTCTTGTGCGTGTCTTGTGCGTGTCTTATGTGTAAAACTGCTTTTGTGCTAGTAAGCAAAGATTTTCCGTGTAGCTATTTTCAGAAAAGTGCAAATATTTGAAAAAGGGCGACAATTTTGTTGTAGTGGTAACGACAGATACCACTCGGATGGATTATCTGTTTTTATTCGGTGCGCAGTGGCAATTTTATGAACATATTGTTATACTAGACGCGCTCATTAGAGCAAATGAAAGGAGCACGTATGCTCTCAGGAAAACAGATAGTTGATAATCTTTATATGTATGATGACTACAGACTCTTTCTGCAGGAGTGGTTTGCTGCGAAACGGCTCGAACGAGATTCGTTCTCTATGCGTGAATTTTCTACGCGGGCAGGGTTTGCGGCTCACAACTTTTGTAATTATCTCATGAAAGGGGAGCGGAATTGTTCTGTCGAATCGGCGCGAAAACTGGCCGTGGCAATCGGTTTGAAAAGTCGTGCGGCGGATTTTTTTGAAAACCTTGTGCTTTATACGCAGTCGGAGACGTCGGCAGATCGCGATTTTTACTACGCCAAGATGCGCCAGTGTAACAAAGCTTCCCGTTTCAAAAATCTCGAACTAGAGCAGTTCCCTTTTTATGAACACTGGTACTACCCGGTGTTGCGGGAACTTATGGTTATTAGTGTGTGGGAAGGAGATATGCAGAAACTATGCGATCTCGTATACCCGAAAATTACCGTTTCTGAAACAGCGCAGGCTGTTGAATTTCTACTTGCCACTGGCATGGTTATTAAAGGCGAAAACGGAATCTATGCACTTCCTCATATAATTGTCACATCGGAACAGGTTCCGGTTTATATCAAGAAAAAATCTCGCCGCGATGTACTGCTGAAAGGTGCTGATGTCATTGATCTTGTTCATCCCACAGAAAAATATCTCGCCTATTCCACCGTATCAATGAGTTCGTCGTGTTTTCACGATGTGCGTAAGATTCTCGATGATGCCCGTGAGACTGTATTGGCGAGAATCGCTACTGACACTGATCAAGATGTTGTGTACGAAGTTGTTTTTCAGATGTTTCCCGTATCGCGGAACAGTAAAAAATCTTCAAAATCGAAAGGAGGCCACGTATGAAAGTGGTTTCCCAAATACTGAGCCTTGCTATAGTTTTTATTCTTGGTTGTTCTGCACCAACTTCGGTAGCAGGCGGTTCAGATAATCCCGACTTTGCCATTGGAATTGCCATGACCAGCGATGGGAAACCTGCGGTAGGCGCGCGAATTGAATGTGCATCAAGTACCTATAACCCAATCAACGGTTCTTCGGGAAATCTTGTTGTGGCGACAACTGATTCCAAGGGACGCTATGCTCTTCAGCTTCCGGGAAAAGGGAACATAACAATCACCATCTATGAACCAACTTCGTGTGAAAGGGCAATCGGCGGTACTATCAATACGACCACTAGCGATACTATAGTCGTTGACACGCTGAAAACTTCCGCGCCGGCTTCGATTACCTTGCTTGTTGCCGACACGATTGCTCATTCAGGTGGATACATCGAGGGAACATCAATCAAATTTGGTGAAGCTACAAAACCTTCCACTGTGCCGGGGTACAATGAAATTACCATTGACTCCATTCCGGCGGGAAAAGTTCCCGTGATTAATTTGATTGTTCCCAAAGAGGAATCACCAGTTCAAGTGGTGGGCTCATTCTCCATTGTATCGGGAAGTTCTACTGAACTGGTGGCTCAGCCTCAGAGTTCTTCGGCTAAACCGGTTTGGAAAATCCGCATGGCAGTGGGAATTCGTTCTGCGCTCTATGACGCTCAGAACGTGGATTCTATGGTGCGCGCTCAGATCCAGCGTATTAATGATTCATTACAAGATACTCGTCTTAATGGAACGCTTCTTTTTGCGATAGACACCTTGTTTGCGTTCACGGGCACCTCTGCTGACCTGACGGTTCCTATACCCAATAAGGAGTTAACTCTAATAGTAACTGATGAGTTCACCAATGATTTTGCTGAATTTTCGATGAAAAAGCTCTCTATTCTACATACACCCACAGGGGCAACGCGATCGTCGCTGTTTACACCTCAAGGAGACTATTCGTTAGTGCGGGCACTCATGCTGTCGCGCGGATGTTTTGATCGATATGGTGCAACCGTTGATTCCGCAAAAAATCCTCTGACTAATCGCAATTACGGGTATAGTTCTAACTATGCCACTCTTGCAAAAGGGTTTATACTTACTGACTATGATATTTTCTTTTTAAATCGAGCGGCTAAGCATCCGTCATATGTGGAATCCGTTCTTGTGGGAAATTCTCCTGATACACTTGGTTTTTCGGTGATGAAAAATGGTGTTCCAGTAGTGGGGTGGAAAGTGGAATTGTATGGTGTTCCCTATGGTCTGCGTTCGGTTAATTCTGCGATAACATTCTCCGGCGTAACCAATAGCAATGGTGAGTATCACATTGGTTCGAGGCCGTTTTCGTATGGTGTCGTCTATCCACTTCAGTATGGTGCATTTGTGTGCCGATTTTCGAAAGATGCGGAAGAGTTTTGGCAGTGGGTTTCATTTGAAGCATTTGGCGAATACGGCGTTCGAACAGCTACTACGATAGTGGGGACAAAACAGTTGTACCCTATCTATCTCCCCTGAAGTTAACTATGATCGTACTGATCGTTCAGGCAGAAATCTCTATTTCAATGCCACGATAGAGTTGTTATCGTGGCATTTTTTCAACTATACAAAAAATTGCGGCGAGTTGCGTTCCGTCCGCATCTCTGTTTACACTGAATAGGCGCGATAATACCGTTCGATATCTTTGTACAGTTTAAGATTCGCCGCATCGTGATCAAACTCGTCACTACTGCCATGATCATGATCCATTCCCGATAAATCATAGACATAGAGAGGCTCATTCACAAATGAGCAACGATCTGGACCTGCTAGTTCAATCATTCGCGAGTTCGTGATTGAATCGTGCCGTTCTGATAGCCAGTTGTTCGAAGTTCGATCGAGAAAGTATTCGATTTCAACTTTTGATGCAATTGATCGATGACACGATCTCAGGGGGAGCCACGCGTTGCACGCAGAAAGTGCCCAGGGACGACTAAAATCACAGTTTTCTAGGCGGTTCAAGAGTGATTTTGCCACGTTGTTTTCATTGTCGGGATAAGCAATAAACGATCCGGATGTTTTCAATATTCCTCTCGAGTACTCCCGATCCAAGCGTACAAGCACCTCATCTCCATTGAGAAAATCATCGCCATCGAGTTCGATAATCACCGAGTCTGATCCAGTGGTAAGTACATTGATTATGTTGTAAAAGTTGCGTGAAGCAAACCGGCGAAGACGGTTTTTCACTAAGACAAAAGGGATGTTTTTATCGGCGAGGTATTGGAGAATTAATTCGGAAGAACGGTCGGCGGATCCATCGTCAACAATCGCAATGCCGATATCAAAATTACCCTTCTGCGCGACAATAGATTCAAGAGCGCGCACAATCTTGGACTCTTGATTGCGAAAACAGATTGAAAAAATGTAGCGGTTGTTCAGTGGTGTACCGTGCACAATATCAAGCGTTTCCCACGTATCAATTTCGGTCGAAGCGATTCGTGCTTCTTGTTTCTGGAGTGAATCTGCTCTGTTCACGGCGATATCCCTGACCATGTCCGCAGCGAATTGTTCAATGGTGAGAACCTCTTCGGAATCAGAAAGGCGAGAGCGAAGTACACCACCGAAGGAGTTTGCACACTGCAATTTTGCCGATTTCATCAGTTCAATAGTGGCATCGGATTCAAATGGAATGTAGAGAAGTGCCGATTTTTTCTGTTCAAGAAGTTCAAGGATCTGTTCTGAAGAGATTTCTTGGCGGAAATATTCACCCCACGCGGCGCTGGCGATCATGTGGCGAACATCGGTTTGAGTGCATTCATGGGTTCCTACTAAGCGAATGCGCTGGTCGTTGTTTGTTGCAAGGAATGTTCGCCGGAACTGTTCAAATGGATTGGAGTCGAGAGGATCGACTTCGAATAGAATGTGAACCATCGCTGGCGAAACGCAGGGAAACCAACTGGAAGCACAAGCTATAACGTCTGTATACCACGCGGAATTGGCTGGGTCGAATGGTTTTCCCACGGCGGTAAACACATTGTGTCGCGTTGGGTCGGGAGTGATTGGCTCAACCGGAAATGGCAAGGATTTTCCGGGATAGGAAAATCCTAGTAGATCTTTGACAATTCGCTCCTGCATTGGGCCAAACCAGATGATCTGATCGGCAGTTTTGAGATAAGGGACGACTGCTCCGGTGAGTGTAAAGATCCAAAAAACGACATAGGTTGACGCAGGGATTTGTACCCGTTCGAGAAAGTCGATCGCCTGTTGGTTTCCCACACAGACAATGAGCACATCCGCAGTTCCTGTTGGCACTTCCACCGTCGAAAGGGGAGTGTATGCCTTCACCTGTTCTGCGAAAGTAAGAGCCGGTGCAAAATGATTCGTTATAACTTCTATTTTCATTTGTTCCTCCATTGGAAAAAGTATTACCGCATTGAAAAGGGGCGGTAGAGGGTGTCGAGATTTTTGTACATTTTGATTTGTGTGGCATTTTTATCGTGAATGTCACTTCCGCCGTGAATATGATCATCCCCTGAAATATCATAGATATAGAGAATTTCTGGTACGACCACACAGTTCTCTGCTCCGGCTAATTCGATCACGCGGGATTGGGTAATAGAGTCGTGGCGACATTTAAGCCAATCTTTTGTCCGCCGTTCGAGAAAGTACTCTATCGAAAGTTGGCGCAGGAGTTTCAGTTTGCAACTTCGCAGCATGAGCCAGGAGTTGCAGGCAGAGATGTTCCACGGATGAGAAAAGTCCATTCGGTTTTGCTGATCCATGAACGATTGTCCCATGTCAGAATCTTCGGGAAGTGTCACCAAGCGACCGCTTGTTTTTAGAGCTCCCTTGGAATATTCCCGATCGAGCACTTCGAGCACATAGTCGCCGGCAAGGTAGTCGTCGCCGTCTAGTTCAATCAGGATTGACTCGTCGTCCACGGTGAGAAAATGGATTACATTGTAAAAGTTACGCGCGGTAAACCGACGTTTTTCATTAGTGACGAGCACAAAATCTATCTCTTTTTCGCGCAGGTGGTTTAGAATGAGTTCGCTGGATCCATCGGTGGAACAGTCGTCCACTATGGCAATCCCGTAGTCAAAATTTCCTCGCTGAATCAATATCGAATCAATTGCACGAATGATTTTATCGTACTGATTTCTAAAGCAAATAGAAAAGATATACCGATTCGAAAGCGGCGAACCGTGGACAAAATTGAGCGTTTCTGCGGTGTCAATTTCGGTGGTTCCTGCGAATGCCCTTTGAGCAGCCACAATTTCCTGACTCTGCTGAGCAAGGAGTAACAACTTGTGGGAAAACTGTTCGAAAGTGATCTGCTGGTGGCCATCGACAAGTTGTTGTCGCGACACGCCCACGCTTTCACTCGCCGAGGTCAATCCGCAATAGGCCATCTGTTCAAGGATCCAGTTGGAACGAAGGGGAAGATAAAATGCCTCGCAATCTTTGTTCTCGATTAAATCGCGAACTTGCTGTTCGGTCTTTTCGTGTACGAAATATTCGCCCACCATCGATGTGGCGATCATAGAAACAATTGCGTCGTTCGATAGCGTTTCGATGTCGATTATTTCTACCCGTGGATCGGCGTTCGGTTCTGCATATCTAGCCTGAACAAACCGAGCGAAGGCTCCCTTCTGTTCTTCTGGAACGGTAAACAGGACGCGGATTGTTCCATTTTCGGGACACCAAAACCAATTTTTTGCCATGACACAATCGCGGAACCACTGATCATTTTCATCGGTAAAGGATTGGGCACAGTAGAGAAACATATCGTTGCGTACGGTGGGGGTAGCAATCGGTACAATGGGCATTGGCACCGTTTCACCGCGATAGTTCAACTCGAGAATACCACTGATAAGATCTGATTGCAGTTGATTGCTCCACACAATGTAATCGGCGCATTTCAAGAAGGGAATCAGATCTTCCGACATGGTAACAACGAAAAAGACCACAAATTTTTCATTGGACAAATTTGTCTGTTTGAGAAATGCAATTGATTCCGGGGCATCGATCGCCACAATGGTCATATCCGCTTTTCCCGAAGGTGTTTTCACCTGTTCAATGGGCAAATGTGGCGCCATTCCTGCGAACAGATACTCTGCGGAAGATGAGAATGAGCACATTTCTATACGCATTACTACTCCTTTAGAATAAGTCTGTTGACCAAAGATATGGTGACTTTTCCGGCACCAGTTGTTCTGCCAGTTCCGCGTTGTTGCACCTGATTGAACCGGTGGGATCAATCAAAAGATCGTCTAGTGCGCGATACCCGTGCAACAGTTGGGAAAGATTCTGTTGAGGAACCGAGAATTGTTGATCACTGTGGCGATCTTCCAGCGTGAGAACTCCTCTGGAACAGACCAGTGTTACCGACCCAAGGTCAGTGATGATCTGAAGTTCACCGGTGTACTCTTCACTAAGGTTTAAACGAATCCGTTCCTGCACTTCGAGGCGAAGTTTTTCCATCAGCGGTTTCAGGTTGCAGATTCGCGTCATCCCCATACCGTTTTGCGGATATTCGGTGGCAACAGTGCACCCGTACCGGCGAATGAACCGCGCGAAGGGGTGAAGATCGGGAAGGAAAAAGTGAATGTCACCGAAATCGCGTGAAGGAATCTGGTCGAGTTTTTTCAGTTCATCCATGATCACGTAGTAGAGCGAATTGTCAAGTGTTTCGATTTCGCACACGTTCAAGACTGTTTCATTGCGATCGTAGACAACATAGGCAAGTAGTTCTTTTTTCTCATTTTCAATGAGAAAGTGATCTGCTTTCGAGTAGAGTTCTGCGCCGCGGGCAAATCCCCAGAAAAACTCGCGGGTGCGCACAAATGATCCGGTCTGATCGGCGTTGTTGCGGTTGTAGAGCGCGAGCACATTTTCAAAGTCATCCACGTCGATTGGGCGAATGGTCAACCCTTCGCGATTGACTGCCACGTCGTGGATAAATTCATAATCCAACGTGTACTTGATCTGCGGAAGTGACACAGCAAAGCCGAATTTGTGGTAGAAATGAGGAATTCCCAGTAGGGTGGAAATATCAAATCCTTCGCTGGCCATCCAGTCGATCGTGTCGTTCATAAGGAGTTTCATATATCCTTTTTTCTGATGCTGTTCCGGTGTGCGAACATACCCGATACCGCCGGTTCTCACCGGGGAAGTTCCCAGTCTGACCGTGAAATCCGTCACGGCCAGTGCGGAAATCTCTTCGTCGTTCAGGTAGAGATAGCGATGAAAATTCCGACCTTCAGAAACCGTTTTTACGCTCATATTTTCAGGAAGCATAGATCCTCCGCTGTTCGTTGTTTACTGTTATCGTCCTGTGATGTTGACCCGATGGTATTAGAAATTATTCACTGTCCGCAGATCTATATCGGTGTTGCCGATGATCCGCGAAATGAGTTGCCAGTAGTAGTCCGGATCGAGTTCGATATCTGCCAGAAGCGCGTCCCACTCTTCGTGCTTTTGGTCGTTGAACTCGATATCCCACGAACTGACAATCACGTTGGTAATGCCCGATTCGGCGATCCAGTTGCGTATGCTTTCATATCGTTTCAGAGGAACTGCAATAGATAGATCGAACGGTTTTCCCCCGCGAAGATCAGCAAGCGCAGCCAGTAGATCGGCAATGTCCGAAGGTTCCACCGATGTCTCTTTGGGATTGGGCCAGTTCATCGCCTTGAGCACGAACCGGATATTTTCATACTGGTCGCACTGTTTGAGAAACACCTCTTCGAGAAAGGCCAGTTTTTCCCGGAATTGATCATAGGTAGCAAACTCGTTTCCTTCGGGATTTTCACTCTCCATAAAGTTGTGATTGCTCACGAGGTCGTACTTGTTGTCGTAGACCTTGCGAAGTGGAGTTTCGGGGCCACAGACCGCGGAATACTCTTTAACCACTTTTCCAAAGCCCATGTTTTCCAGTCGCCAGTAGTGTTCAAACCGGCTGTTCAAAATCTCGGTAATACTCTGCCACCGCTTGATGCCAAAGTTGTCCAGCGGTGAATTGATATTTTTAAGTCCGTAGAGCCAAAGGGCACCACCGACCTGACAAAAACTTCCGAGACTGATAACTGCATCGTATTTCATATATTTCACCCTTTCATTACACTCTTCCCAAACGATTCAATGATTCCGCTATTCAACGAAATGTCATTGTGTCACTCTGCTGTTGTATCGCAGGATCGTTCCGTTCACGATTCACTGGTCATAAACAGATTGTAGAAATTTTTCTTGTTCGTCATAAGTTCTTCGTAGGTTCCCGATTCGACCACTTCGCCATTTTCAAGAACGTAAATAGTGTCACACTCGCGCACATTGGACAGTCGATGAGCCACGGTGATCGCTGTTTTGCTCTGGCGCAGTTGTTTCAAAGTTTCAAGAACAAGATGTTCCGTTTTTCCATCTAGCGCCGAAGTTGCTTCATCAAAAATGAGCAGTTCCGCATTTTTCGCGATTGCGCGCGCCAAAAAGAGCCGTTGCCGTTCTCCTCCTGAAAGCGATTCGTCCGTGACTTTCGCATTGAGTCCCCCTTCGAGCCGGGAGAGTATCTCGTCCATCTGCACGGAGTGACAGATCTCCAAAATCTGCTTGTCGCTGTATTTTTTCAAGGGATCGATATTATCCCGTACCGTCCCGATAAAGCAGAGCGAATCCTGCCCGAGATAGGAGATTGTATCGCGCAGTGAATCGTTTTCAAAGGCGGAGATTGCCGTTCCCCCGATGGTGATATTCCCTTCGTACTGGTGGTGCAGTTTGAGTAGAAGCGAGAGCAACGTCGATTTTCCACATCCCGTGTGTCCCACGATACCAACGTGTTTCCCCTTGGGGATTCGCACTGTAACCCCTTTGAGAATTATTCGTTCCGGGTTGTAGGAGAAGGAAACATTATTGATTTCGATATCTCCAGAAATGCCGGCACATTTGAGTTTCCCTGTCGGTTCCGGCTTGGTGTGATTCAAATCTTTCAGCAGTTTAGCCCCGGCCATCCCTGTTTGAATTCCGGTGAAACAGAGAGTAATGTTCACGATCGGCGTGAGAAGTAGATAGACCACGGAGGTGAACGCCGACATCATACCCAGCGAGTATTCACCGCCTTGAACTTTCACGAGAACGATATAGAGAATAATCGCGTACCCCAGTGATCCTAAGGGTTGGTTCAGAAACATAATCATATAGTTCAGAATATCGTGGAACCATAGGGTGTGCTTTTGGCGGCCCTGAATGTTTCCAAACTCTTTCATCTTGGCATTTTCAAGACCCAAAATCTTCACTTCGCGAAAGGCCCCAATGGATCCCCAGAGAAACCCGTAGGACTCGGTGTTGATACGTCCGTACTTTTCCGCTACGGCAAAGTATATCGGTTTCCAAAAGAGGTTCCAGGCGAAATAGATTCCGATCATAACGGCGTAGATTTTGAGATA
The DNA here is from genome assembly GCA_020048285.1 of bacterium. Taxonomy (GTDB): domain Bacteria; phylum Fibrobacterota; class Chitinivibrionia; order Chitinivibrionales; family Chitinivibrionaceae; genus JAIFMU01. The sequence continues at coordinate 51,503 of JAIFMU010000009.1, forward strand.
CCACGGCGCAATGATGTAGCAACCAACCGCCATGAGAACAATCTGTACCATATTGGTGGCGGTCATGACTAACTCTTTGAGTCCCAGAGCTACCGAATCGGTGTCTCGAACAATCAGTTTAGAGAGTTCCCCCGAATTGCTGTCGTTGTAAAAGCTATAGGGAAAGCGGAGTGCTTTATCTACAAGGCGCACTTTGATCCGCGATGACAGTTTGAAGTGAATATGTGATCCCACGGTTTCAATCATCACGTCGAGAAACAGGGTAAATCCCAACAGAGCCACCAGTAGTCCGATGATTTTGAGAAGAACCATAACGTCAAAGCTCACGAACAACCGGTCAAAGACCGCCGGCATGAGCAAGAGGTTTAGAAATATATAAAACACTTTCGCACAGGAAAGAAGAACCATCGTCAGCAGTGGAATTGCCGCGTGTCGCAAGGTCGGCGCATATTTCAATAGATAGATAAAGTTCATCGCCCACCCCCAGATATTTCTGGAAGTTGCGCCATGTATCGCAACCGAAGAAGATCTCTCTGTAGGTAGCTGTTTTTCAGAGCGAAATAGGCTAACTGGTGGCTTTGAATTGCGCTGAGATTGTCCGATATTTCATAGATACTGCTTGTTTCACCGAGAGCTATTCTTTCCAAAGTGGTGCGTATCCACGCGGTAGCCTCTTGAGCTTGCGCTTTTGCCGCCGCTTTGTAGGATTCGAGAAGCTCTTGGGAGTTTTCGGGAAAGGCGATGTTTTCCGACTTTTTCAGCGGAGTAAGCGTGGGCAATGCACGCTTGTTGAACGTGTACTGCACTTGAGCTATGGCGCTGGTGGTGTAGAGCGACGGTTCTGAAGGATCTACAAATGATACGCCTCCGCCGGCGGATAGTTTCCACGAATCGCCGTTTTGTTCTTTCGCGCTGAAATGTTGGATCAGATTGTTGAGCGAATCGATTTTCCAACTGTAGTCGCTGATCGCCGCGCCGCTGGCAAGATCGGCCTGTTTCATGCACTGATCGATCTCTAGCGCCTTGAAAAGTGTCGAATCGATTCCTAACTGATAGGCTGTGGTGGAACTGATCAACTCTTGTTCCAGCTCAATTGCCCGCAGTCGCAGAGCGTTGTTTTTTATGAACAACTGAAGACTCTGCACGGCGTTGCGCGGAATAGAACCGGTGGCGATTATTTTCTGAAGTCGGGCGAGAAACTCTTCCGCCCGAATGGTCGTTTCGCGGCGCACCTGTGCTTCATCGGCGAGATTCTGCACACTCATCCGATAGTGAAGAACCTGCTTGAAATCGGCAAAGATCATTGCTTCGCGAGTGAGTGTTGCCTTTTTTTCAATCAAGGAGATCACTGTATCGATCTGAGCGGTTCGTTTTTTTGTATCCGACAGCAGTGTGAGCAGCACTTGGGCGGAGGCAGACTGGACCGGGTTCTCGCCGGCCATAAACGAAACAGAACTGTTCAGTCGCGCCGAATTGTAGGTCGCCGTGGTCCCATAGAGCAGTTGTCCATCGGACAAGGCGCGGGGTGTGGTGAACAACGTGGGAGAAATCCCCACGGTTTTGCTGTTCAATAGTTGATCGCGCCGCGTTTCGTAGCCTATGACAGCATCCTTGTGATAGCGGTAGGTCGCATCAGTGCGAAGGGTGAGCCGAGAAATAACGTCTTCTACGGAGGAGGTTGCCCATGAACTTGAAATGAGACAAAAGAGTATCACACAAGCAACGAGTCGTGAACCGCCTCGTGTGGGAACTCTATCATACTCTCTGTTCATCTCCAACAATCTTTCAAAATGAGTGGTCATTGTTACCCCTGAACCCAAAGAATGAAACGGTTGAGCGGTTCGAACAGTTTCATGTTGTACTTTTTCGCCAGTGATGCGTAGAGATCGTATCCGAAAAACGATTCATAGAGGCTGGTGTTGGTCACCAAGATTCCCACATTGATCTGACTTCCCGCACTGTATTCGGCAAAATCGTTGTAGCCGGTGGTGACAGTGCCGTAGAGAAGCAGTTCGTTCTTTTCGCGATTGATCTCTTTGCGGTAGAGGACACCTTTCATCTGTTTTCGTTTTTGATCCAGTTCGCGAGAAAAAAGTTTAATCGGTGCACTGTTTTGGAACCGTCGAAAATCTCCCGTGGAAGTGGTGATCTTGAGAATTTTTCTGTCTGTGGGATAGAGATAGCCCACGGTTTGCCCCACATAGGCGAACTGACCGCGCAACTCTTCGGCGGCGCTGTTGAAATAGATTTTCCCGCCATAAGGGGCGCGAACCACCTTGTCCGCCATTTGATTGCGACGAAGTGAGAGGCTCTTTACTGCCAACTCCTGCTCGCGCACCGTTATAGGCGAAACAGATCCCAGTGAGACCAACTCTTTGGTTTTGGCCAACTGTTCCCGCGCCTTGGCGATCTCTACGTTCATGATCGATGACTCTTTGATATTGGCGGCATTGCTCAAGCGAATAATCGGTTGCCCTTCGTATACGGTGGCGTGATCTTGTATCAGCACGTCGGTTATCAAGCCTCCCTCTTCAACCGCCACTGGAATTTCATTCTGATATTCAACTGTGGCCGGGAAGTAGCGATAGGTGGGGAAGGGGTAGAGAAATCCCACAAAGGCGATTAATCCGAACACCACTACGACGCTTACGGTGATCGCAAGGACAGACAATTCTAGGAGAAGGTCTGATAGTTTTGGCGATAATTGCAGTTTCATTATATCCTCTTATTGGTGTTATTCATAGTTTTATAGAGCGAAATTGAACTTTTGTGCTCCTCTATCATCCCGTTGAACATTCTGACCGTCCCGTTGAACATTCTGACCGTCCCGTTGAACATTTCGACCGTCCCGTTGAACATTTCGACCGTCCCGTTGAACATTTCGACCGTCCCGTTGAACATTTTGAACGTCCCGTTGAACATTTCGAACGTTCTGCACTATCTATTGATCAACGCGATCACTCTCAGGTCTGAAGTTTTATCCCAAATGGAAAAGATCGCAGAACAACCCTCTCGTTTCTACCAGCTCTTTCGGAGAACCCTCTTCGACGAGAACCCCATCCTGAAGAACAAGTATGCGATCGCATTTGGAAACCAAATTGTAGTTGTGAGATACGGTTATGATTGTCAATTCTGGTTTCATCTGGCGCAGAAGATCGATATTTTCAAGTATCTTTCGTTCTGTTTCAGGATCTACTGCTGACGTGGGTTCGTCGAGAAGCAAAATCCGAGGATTATTGACCAAGGCGCGGGCAAGCCCGATGCGCTGGCGTTCTCCCCCTGAAAGATTTGATCCAAACTCTGCCACGGTATAGTCTAGTCCTTCGGGCGTTTTTGCGATCAGGTCGTCGATGCGCGCTAAGCGACAGGCATCGAGAATTGCGGCGTCACTGTAGATTCCGTGCACATCGATGTTGGCGCGAAGCGAACCTTCGAACATATAGAGCCACTGCGGAATGTAGCCCAACGCGGAGCGAAAGCTTTTCAGATCCACGTCATCGAGAGAAACGCCATCCACGGAGATCGTTCCCTTGTTGTTGAAATAGAGTCGCAAGAGGTTGTTGATTATGGTCGATTTCCCCGAACCGGACGACCCGACGAGTGCTGTGTGCGAGCCGGCGGCAATGCGGCATGACAATCCTTTCAGCACCCAGTTTTCTCTGTCGTAGGCGAACCACACATTGTCAAAGCGAACCGCATCATTCAGTGAAATAAATGGATGGTCGCCACTTTTTTCTCGCGCCAATCCCTTGATCTGATCCATCCGTTTTACGGCGACAATCCCGATCTGCCAACTGCTGAAAAACTGAGCAATGGCGATAATGGGCGGCGCGGTATATCCCACGAGCATGCCGAGGAACACGTATTCACCCAAAGACATGGTTCCGTTTTTAACGCCAAAAAAGACCATGGCGATAAGAAGCGTTGTACCGAGACTTACCTGAATAAACGCACCCTGTTTGAGAAGCGAGTTAATTCCATCGCGGCGAACCATACGGTTTTTCAGATTGAAAAGAGATGATTCGAAGATTTTACTGTAGTGCCCATAGGTATTAAAACATTTGATCTGCTTCACCGAACGGAAAAAGTGGCGACTGTCCGAATAGAGGTTGCCACTGCCGACGCCGATCCGACTGTTGAGATGCTGAAGCGGCTGTTTCCAGATCCAGTTCCACAACAGATTGAGCAGCGTTAAGAACGCAACGAGAAAAAAGACTCGCGGTTCCATAATAAAGAGCAGTAGGTAAATCACCGCCAGTTGCACAACCGAAATGGCAATAACCCCCATCTTTGATACGAGATCTGCAAGCATTTCCACTTCAATCATGATCCGTTGCACAATGCCGCCGGTATCTTCTTTTGAAACAAAGGAGAAGGGGTAGTGGAAAATGTCGTCCATCATTTCAAGACGGATCGTGCGAATAATCGCCGCTTTCATGTGGCTTTGCACGGCGTGGCGAATCAGTTCGAGAATGGTGGTTCCTATGGCGAGAAGTACCAAGCCGACTAAAACGGCGCTAATCTGCTGTTCATCAAAGGTCTTGACGAGATCTTCGTAGACGACTTTCGCCACCCAGGGATTTGCAAAGAGCAGAAGCGCGATGAGTGAGGAGATTCCCACGGTAATTGCCGTGGGAAACCAAACCATTCGAAGATAGGGGAGAAGTATAGCCACAGTTCTCCTTATTCCGCTAAAATCAAGGGGTGGTAAATCTTGTCAATGTGGCCAAAGAGTTTGAGATACTCTTCTTCCCACTGGCTGTTATCGTGGTCGTGGTTATCGCCGGAAATGTCGTAGTTGTAAATCACTTCGGTGACAAAAACCGATTTCCCTTCGGAAAGTTCGATCACCCGCGGTTGAATTGCCGCGTCGTGGCGATCGGGAAGCCACGAGTGGGTGTTCCGGTCGAGGAAATGGTTGATTTCCACGGCGCGAAGGAGTTTTCGCTTGCTTGTGCGAAGGTGAAGCCAGGCGTTGCACTTGTCGAGATTCCATGGATTTGCGTAATCCATGAGATCGTGGTTGCGCTTCACTGCTTCTTCGTCCATGAACTCCTGCCCATCGGGATACATCTTATACGAACCGTTGGTTTTCAGGGCGCCCGCGGCGTAGTATTTGTCCAGAGATTCGAGCACGGTGGTTCCATTGAGAAAATCGTCGCCGTCCAGTTCCATGATCACCGATTCATCGTTGGTGGTGTAGAGATTGATCACGTTGTAGAAATTTCGTGCTGCGTAGTTGCGATTTTTGTTGCTTACCACGCAGACATCCACGTCCGAGTTTTCGAGATGCTTCAGAATCTGTTCTATGGAACCATCGATGGAACAGTCATCGACAAGAGCGATTCCAAAATCGAACTGGCGGTTTTGAGCGAGGATCGAATCGATACAGCGACCGATTTTTTTCTCCTGATTGCGAAAGCAGATAGAAAAGATATAACGATTCGAGAGCGGTTTCCCTTTCACGATAGTCACATCTTCCAGCGAGTCATAGGGAAGATTGTCGAGCCATCCCTGCTTGCGACTGAGACTCGCCTCATAGTCTGATTCGATGCGCGACCGAAGTATCGCCGCCCACGTTTCATAGGTGATCAGTTCCGCATGGGCAAAGTTGTAACTGGTGATCCCATTTTCTGCTCGCACTTGTGGAATACCGAGGTATTTCAGGTCGGCCAAGAGAGGCGAGTCCACGATCAGTTCGTGAACCATGCCGCTGTTTCGCCGTGCCATGTGTCCTTCGTAATCGTCGAAATTCATTTCCGATTTGAAATACTGGAACTGAGAACAGGTTTTCATCACCGCTTGAATAGCTTCGCGAGTCATTGCCGTTCCGTTGTAGAGGATCACTTCTGGCGTCGCACTCAGGGCAATTTTTTGCAGAGATTCAAAGTCGGCGGTGTGTTCACAGAACACCACCGTGTGCAGTGGCGAAGCGACAGCGTGCACGTCGGTGTGAAATGGAGTGGCAATGCGCTCTTCGATATAGACCCGCTTATCTTTGCTAAACGGCGTATCGATAACCACAAAGCAGGCTGATCCGGCGATCGCAGGATAAAAATCTCCCGTGGGAAGGGGCAGGACAATCGAGTTGTCGTTCAGGCGAAGAAGTTCTTCACAGATTCGTTTTTGGTATTCGCTCGTGAATACAACCAGATCCGCCAACTTGAGATAGGGGAGTGTCGAACGATAGAGTTCGTTGACAATCATAATCTTGTAGAGCTTTTCGTCGGGCATCATTTTCGAAAAGAGGGCTTTCCCGCTTTTCCGTGTGAGCGTGGTGATCAAAACCTGAGCATCCGCCGGTATTGACTCCACAATTGACAAGGGGAGATGTTCAGCCAGTCGTTCCAGAAGGTGTTGTTCCGGCGCGAAAGGATTTGTTGTGTCCGCCCCGATTCCGTAGATTTTCATATACTGTTCCATTCGATAATTTTTACTAGCTAACTGGTTTAACACTCAACGTCGATCATGAGGTGATTTTCAAAAATTGTTCGGCGACCGATCTCTTTGTATTCCAATGTGCTGAGACCATTGGCTGATGTGTCGAGCTCGCCGGTCATCACTTCCTTAACGAGAATCTCTTCGTTGCGCGCACTGGTTCCGCCTTTTACATAGGTGTTGTTGGCGATCCCCTCGGTTTGGTGAGGAAGATTGCGATACCGTCCGCGACGGCGATGTGGTTTTGCCGCGGTCTGAAGATTGGTCACTGCGGCGGTCAAGAGGTCGATATCAGTGATCAGCGCGGTATTGCCGTTTCCGCTAAGATCAATCAATTGGTTCGATTCAACGTTCGAGAAATCATAGTGAAGAATCATACCGGTGTCGGGAAGTATCAACTGTTCGTTCGCATAGATCGATGTGATCTCTTCTGAAGACAGCGGGCGATTCCAGAACGCAATGTCGGCGATTTCACCTTTAAAATGTGAGTGAGTTCCCATATCCCAACTAGGTGAATCGGAACTTCCCACGAGAAATGGTTCGCTGAAATAGTGGCGAGTTGCCTGGTCTAGTTTGACTTTCGAGTTTGGCGATTCATACCCGTTGAGAAAGAAACGAAGTTCACCTTTTTCGCAGTCAACGGTGCAGATAACATGTTGCCACAGGCCATGAGTATTGGTTAGATATGCCGAAGATGGTTCATTTTTGCTGTTCCAATGATAGCCCATGAGCACGTTGGTGTTCACCCAAACCAATTGGTCGAATGCGCCTTTGGAAAGGAGCGGCGTGGCGAGATAGGTCGAGTCAGATTTTCCGCGGAGATAGGGTGCGACATCGTGGCGCAAGTCCGTCTTTACGAGCATCGAGAAAGTGTAGCTACCTCGCATCATAGATTGAAGTGATTCTGTGTAGGGTATTTCTATTTTTGAAGAAACCCCGTTGAATCGGGCGACACGCTGGGTTTTGTCCACCGGATACACGTCAATATCGAGAAGGTTGTGGCGGCGACATCTCCAGAACAGGTCGTCGTCTTCTGCGCCCCAATCCCAGTAGTCATTGTAGTAGCCGTTGACCTGTTCGAACTGTTCTTTGGTGAACATCAGTGCACCACCGAAATTTTCTAAATAGGGAAGTGTGTAACCGTAATCGCTAAGGTAGTACGAAATATGTACGGGGAAATCGGGACAGTAGGAGTAATCGCAACTATCATCTTCTGGTATCATATCAATATCGTGAAAACAGAAGTAGTCATACCCTTCGCTGCGAGCAATATCGAAGGCGATATTCTTGATTTTCCCGCGATTGAACAGCTTGGTATCGGCTTGATGCGCCACGAATATTTTGTGTTCAATTCCTCTGCGGGAAAGGTAGGTTGTCAACGATGGGACAAATTCGTTGAGATGTTGTTCGCGATTGCGATAGGGTACGCAGATAGCAAGTTTTTTTGTCACAGATTTCACACTTTCGTCTAAAATGTCTATCTGTGTGCGATGGCAATACATGCGTGTTCTGTGGTTAGGGATTCCCCTCGATTCAACATGGCCAATATATATCTGTACTTTTGCGGTAGAGTATATGTTAACAATAAAAATACAAAATGCTTAAAAAACTTCAGTTTGGTAAAAATACATTGCAAGTCATTGAAATATAGATGTCATGTGACGGCGAGCAAAAAGTGATGCACGACTGCTAAAGTGATGTGCGTAGCAGTTTATGTCACACTTTATGTTCTCGAAATGGGAGAACATTATGATTGATTCGGTGGTGAAATTAAGTGTTAAAAAGGGAGAACAAAGAGGGGAAAATTGAAGAGTTGTTTGAGTTCAGGCTCGGAATGATCAACTTCTGTTATTCATAAGCTTGAAAGTTGAAAAGGACCGTTTTTGATCCTTTGTTCTCATAAGAGTCAAAGGCAAAAACAAATGTCAGACTTTTCTTTTTCATTTTCTTGTTCGACGGCGCGGTGATTGACTATTTTCGGACACAATTTCGAAGGGGCGCAGCGATGAAAACCACCATGGAACAACTTGCATCTGGAGCATTAGCGGGGAGCACCCACCTTGCTCTATCCGATTCGCTCACCACATTTCCTCGGGAACTGTTTGCTCTGGAAGATTCATTGGAGGTTCTTGATCTTTCGAAGAATCAGTTAACCGAACTCCCTGTTGATTTTGGCCGGTTCACAAAACTGAAAATTGCCTTTTTTTCTGATAATCTCTTTGAAGAACTTCCGGAAGTGCTCGGTGATTGCCCAAATCTTGCCATCGTAGGCTTTCGTTCAAACCGGATTCGCACTATTCACGAGCGTTCTCTCTCGCCCTCGATTCACTGGCTTACATTAACGAACAATGCAATTGAAGCAATTCCTGACTCGATCGGGAACTGCGCGGGCCTGCGCAAGGTCGGCCTCGCGGGAAACCGGATCAAACGGTTGCCTGAATCGATGCAAAATTGCATCAATTTGGAATTACTAAGAATCTCTGCGAATGACCTTCAAGAACTTCCGCTGTGGCTTTTGCAGCTGCCGAAACTGCGGTGGTTGGCCTATTCGGGAAATCCATGTGCTCATCAACCGACAGACACACCACAATTGGCAACCATTTCGTGGGCTTCGGTTGAACTGAAAGAACTACTCGGGCAAGGTGCTTCGGGGCATATCTCTCGCGCCATATGTCATGGTGATGAACACTCGGAAGAGGTGGCGATTAAGGTGTTTAAGGGTGAAGTAACGAGTGATGGCTATCCGGAAGATGAAATGGCTGCCTGTATCAGTGCGGGCACTCATGCCCATTTAGTTCCGCTTAAAGGAAAAATTGAAGATCATCCCGAAGGCAAAGAGGGCGTTGTTCTCGGATTGATGCCGCAGCGCTACGCTGTTTTGGGCAATCCGCCTTCACTTGATAGTTGCACACGGGATCAGTTCCCTGCAGCACGGCGGATGTCGAAAGAGGTGGCAGATGCGATCTATCACGGAGTCCGGTCAGCCATGGAACACCTGCACTGTCGAGGTATTCTTCACGGCGATCTCTATGCACACAACACTTTTTTTGATGAAACGGGTCATGCGATTCTCGGTGATTTTGGGGCCGCAACCTTCTTTGATCCATCTCATGAACACGCTGATTTACACAAAGAGCTAGACAGAAGAGCCCTCGATGTTCTTCGCGAAGATCTGGGTGGAATGATATCTGATGAATGACCACTTTCGCGAGTTATTTCACAGTGTGGATTATCTCGCAAGAGTTATCATTATACACAACCTGTTTTCCTCATTGGCGTGCAGCCGGTTATGAACCCGGCGAAACACAATTTCTAGTTCAGAAACAATATTCCGCAGTGTAAAAGATAAAAAATACAGAGGTGTTGTATGGGATATAAAAAAGGACAAGTTCTTCAGTTCATGAGTGCATCTTCGCCGGAAAAGATAGAACAGGCGATATACGAGCTATGTCTTTTTCGCGCCACGATTCTGACTAAAACAGATATCGCAGAGTATCTCAATACCCAAAAAATTGCCACCACCGGAGGAAAACGATTCACCACAGCGGATGTGAACGCTCACTTGGTTTCTCTGCTGGATAAGAAAAAAATCACCAAGATTTATCACTCTGGATCTGATCGATTTGGACTGGCCAGCACAAATAGTTTGGGTGATTCAGACGCTATGGATCTGATCTTTTCAGGAAGACTCAAGGAGTTAGGCGAAAGCGAATTTTTGGATTCGTTGAGCAAGCAGTTTGAGTTCCCGAGTATTTGGTATTCACAAGATCGCCAGTTTGGGATTCTTCGCTGGGCATGGGCAACGGGAAGCAAAGCGGTGGAAGCACTTATGGAGTATCGCGGTGCTTATTCATCCCGAGTAGAGCCATACAGCTCGGAACAGTACCGGCGAATATTTCCAGCTGATCGCATTGAAGAGATGTACAACTTCATAGACAACAATCTTCAGAATGAAATGGTCAACCACCTGATTTCAATATCCTATGGGCCTGGAATAGAAAAGGTTATCGCCTTGTTAGATCGTGTACTCAAAAAAGATGTCCGATCAAACCTCACCTTTAACGAATCATATTTGTTTCATTTTGTGGGAACATCCGATCGCGAAGGAGCTAAGTCGCTATTCGGTGAAGAGTCGTTTTCCTATAAACTCTTCGATGGCCTTACCGCTCTGCTTGAATTGCGCGGCACTGATGCGTCATCACAACTCACCGCCGCCGTGGCGATGTACCGCAAGGTATCCAAAAAGCGAGCCTTTGTTCCTGAAAAAACCGTGGGAGCAATCTGGCTTTTGCTCTTGTGGGCAGAAAATCGCGAACGGGAGTTCACTGAAGAGTTTGAAAGATTCAAAAAGCAAAATAAATATTACCTCTCAGTTGATCTTCCTCTCTCCGCGGCATCAACAAGCAAAACCAATGGAACCACTGGAACGATTGACTCGTATTCGTATTACTGCGCGAAAAATGTGACCTCCCCGTTTGATGCAATTCCCGCGGTGTTGGGTCAGTTCGTCGCGCGGCGAAAGTGCAACAATCAGCTTTCAGATGAACTCTTGACGCTTGCGGGAACAGCAGAGTCGTGCGGGTATGTGCAACTGGCGAAATTCCTCGGCGAAGGTGTGCAAGCGAAGGGGATTCCGCTGGATGGAAAACTGTTCAAAAAGGTGGAAAACTGGGAACTGCTTATGCGCCGTCTCGAAGAGTTGGCAGATGGAACGTCCGCTGCAGCAAAGGAGAGCAGTGTAACCACGAAACGTCTGGCGTGGTATCTTTCATGGTCTGACGACTTCCAACATTTTCAGCTCGACCCATTCGAACAATCACTTCAGAAAAAAGGGTGGTCTGCCGGGAAAAAAGTTGCCTTGAAACGACTGAAAACGAATACCGGCGACCTGTCGTTCTTGATTCCTCAGGATATGGCCATTATAAAGGCGATCCGAAAAGAGAGTGGCGGGTGGTACGGCGACACCTTTTTCAATATGGAGATGGCGAAAGCGTGGCCGGCGCTGATAGGTCATCCCCATCTTTTTTGTGATCAGGCGAATGGACAGATTTCTGTGGAACGCAAAGAACCTCAACTCATAGTCGAGAAAAAGTCCGGGCGAGTGGAACTGAAAATCGATCCGGCACCGGGGAATCGGGTCGATGGATTCTACACGATTACTCGTTCTCTTGATGGAAATACCCTCTACTATACAGCCTTTACCGCTGAAATTCGCGATCTTCACAAGTTGATTTCCGGCGAAAATTCGATTCCCGCCGAAGCGCTTCCGCAGATCGAAAAGCTTGTGGGAAAACTGTCGCGAGTTATCACCGTGGGCGGAAATGTTGCCTCGGCTGACATCAAACTGGAACGCGGCGATTCGTCGGTAAAAGTTCGCTGTACACCGCAGGATGGCGGACTGTTGGTGTCACTTATCGTGATCCCTTCCGAAGCGACTGGCGCGGTGGTTCCGGGAACGGGCACGGAAATTCTTCAGGTGAGAAAAGGAACAAAACCGGTTCAAATTCAACGAGATCTCAAAGCTGAACTCAAATCGGCAAAAGCAATTCTCGCCGCGTGCGAATCGCTCATTCCCCACAAATCATTCAGTTGGTACTTGGCGGATCTCAACGAACAGCTTTCGTTTTTGTCGCAACTCAAAACCGTTACTCCTCAGCCGGAAATTCTGTGGCCCGAAGGGAAAAATCTCGAAGTATCCGCTCCCGTTTCTGCGAAGGGGCTGAAAATCAGCGTAAACGGCACAACGGATTGGCTCGAACTGGACGGCTTGGTAAAAATCGGGGAAAAAGAGGAGATCACCCTTTCAGAAATTCTTTCAAAAATGCAGGAGTCAAACGGCAGTCGTTTCATTGCGTTGTCGGATCGAAAATTTCTGGCAATCACGGAAAAACTGCGCAAACAACTCGATCTTCTGGCGGGGGTAAGCAAAAATTCCAAGAAAAAAGTGGAACTTCACCCGCTGGCGCTATTGGCTTCGGCAGAGCTGATCGAAGAGTCTTCGCTGACGGACAAAAAGAAATTGTGGGAAACGGTTCAAGATCGGTGGGAGCGAAGTGTGACTCATCAAACCGCGGTTCCTCAGGCCCTCGAGGCGACCTTACGTCCCTACCAAGAAGAGGGGTTTTTCTGGGCAAGTCGTTTGGCTGCCGGTGGATTTGGAGCCTGCCTCGCCGATGATATGGGATTGGGGAAAACAGTTCAGTCGATCGCTCTCTTGCTGGAACGCCACGACAGTTCAGCCCTTGTGGTAGCACCAACGTCACTGATAAATGTGTGGCACCGCGAAATTTTGCGCTTTGCACCAACGCTCAAAACAGTGGTGATCGGCGCCAGCGACGCCACTGTTCCGGTCTGTTCGGCGGGAACGGTGACAATCACGAGTTACGGTGTGCTTATGTCCCGCGAAGAGCAATTTGTTGAACATCATTGGCATACGCTGATTATTGACGAAGCTCAGGCGATAAAAAACAGCGCCGCTAAGCGAACCAAAACTGTAAAAAATCTCAAGGCTGATTTTCGACTTGCCTGTACGGGAACGCCGGTGGAAAATCACACCGGTGAACTCTGGTCGCTCTTTGACTTTCTCGTTCCCGGTCTTTTGGGAACAAGCGCACAGTTTGCTCAACGGTTTTCTTCCAGCGATTCGGTCCATCGATTAAAAGCATTGGTGAAACCATTTATTCTTCGCCGAAGAAAATCCGAAGTGCTCAAGGAACTTCCGGCGAAAACGGAAATCATTCTTCCCGTGACGCTTACGGATGATGAACGCAAACGGTACGATGCTGTGCGATTCTCGGCTCTCAACGATATTGAAAGCAACGATGGCGAAAATAATCGTTTCTCTATTTTAGCTAATCTCACGAAATTACGACAGGCCTGTTGTCATCCGGCCCTTCTGGACTCCACCTATCAGGGGAGATCTTCAAAGTTGGAAATGCTGGCGGAAGAGATCGGGTCACTGCGAGAAAATGGTCATCGTGCGTTGATATTTTCACAGTTCGTGAGCCACTTAAAAATCGTGAAAGAATGGTGCGACGAAATGAATATCTCCTACCAGTATCTCGACGGATCAACCTCCCAGAAAGAGCGTGCCGCTTCGGTGGAGTCGTTTCAAAACGGCAATAGTGAGCTGTTTTTGATATCACTTAAGGCGGGCGGAACTGGGCTGACACTCACGGCGGCGGATTATGTGTTTATTCTGGATCCGTGGTGGAATCCTGCCGTGGAAGATCAGGCTGCGGATCGCACACATCGAATCGGACAGACTCGCCCGGTGACGGTCTATCGATTGGTGGCCGAAAACTCTGTGGAAGAGAAAATCATGGAACTTCACGCCGGAAAGCGGGAATTGACCGACGCGCTTCTTTCGGAAACGGGAACCGCTTCAGCGCTATCACAAGAAGAACTGCTCGATCTGTTTCGAGGATAACTTTTCTACGTTCAGTATCGAGCCGGTTTACCCCTTTTTGTAAACTCGTGGAGTGTTTCAACCTATTTTCCACAGTTAAAACCAATGCGCTCACCACCGACTTACCTTCGCTCCATCTTCATCGTGTATAGTCTCAAGGTTGTTGAATAACATTCTTTTACGGCGAACAAGTGAAACACTACGGTGGGCGTATTCGCGTGAGTGGGCAGAAGGGGCCGAAGGCGTGCTGTATTTCAGCACCGAGCGAAGAGAAGGCTCTGCATTTCTTCGACAACGCCGGAGTACCGTTTGTCTTCGGGGCACCGGTACGCCCAAAATCAACGTAGCCATCCACCAAAACAAGTGAGAATCACTCTTTCAACCAATAGGTGAATGGCAAAACTGACCATAACTACAATAATACAAGGCAAGTAACCCGAGAAATGGAAGTTCAACTGCGGAAATTAGGTTCAAAATGACTGTTGTTTCAGGTAAATGACCTACTATTAAGCAGACTTCCAAATATGGATCTGCATGATGTATTTTAAAGCATGAAAAAAACAATGCTAAAATCGGTTTCGTCAGATATTCGAAATGAGTATCGACTCC
>JAIFMU010000067.1:0-3601 GCA_020048285.1 bacterium
AACCCACAACGTATTGCACAATATTTTAAGCACCCGAAAATTCTGTATGCGGCTTAAGAATAGAACCATATTTGCCGGTCGGAGTAATAGCGCTCCTATTTCCAATATCCAGCACACATAAAAAAGGAAGCAACCATCTGTTTGCTTCCTTTTTTACCGAGTAATTTCAGCCCAATCACCAAAACTATTTCGCCAGATGGTCTTTCCCTTGGCAACCGGCGCCGTTCTCTGCTGCCAAATCTGATTTGGATCAGGAACTTTCCGCGGAAGCGGCGGTTGTTTGAAAAGTTTTTTGTTCTGTCCTATGGAAGAAAATCCTTTGATTTCCATACCCGCCTCCTCTCTATGCGGTATCCTACCCCAAATATAGCCATTTTAAGAAAATTGTCAATGTATTACTCTTTCACCGCTACAAAAGGAAGATTGCGATATTTCTGTTCATAATCGAGCCCCATGCCAAAGACAAATTCATCGGGAATGTCAAAGCCACAGTAATCGACAAAGACCTCTTTTTCTCGGCGCGAAGGTTTGTTCAAGAGTGTTACCACTTTCACCGTAGCAGGATTTCTCAACTTGAGCAGGTCGATAACATTGTGAAGAGTATGGCCCGTATCGATGATATCTTCAACGAGAAGAACGTGTTTTCCCGCTATCGATTTGTTCAAATCCATCACAATTTTAACATCGCCAGAGGAAACGATGCTGTTCCCATAGGAGGAGGCAGTCATAAAATCAACTTCGTGAAGATAGTCGATCGATCGGACGAGATCGGCCATAAAAATGAATGATCCTCGAAGTAGTCCCACCACAAGCAGATCCCCGCCGATTGAGCAATAATCCTCAGTAATCTCTCTCCCTAACTCTTGCACCCGCAATGCAATTGATTCAGCACTTATCATTTCGCGATAGTTCATTAGTTTCTCATTTACACAATGGGATTAATTGATCCGTTAAAAATAGATTCCAACTAAAAACGAAACCCGCCATGCAGACTGAGACAAACGCCGTTTTCTGAAGAGTAACTAACCTTTGTATCCATTTCATAGCGATGATAAGGCAAAAACGACCATTTCAGCACCACCGCCGTATTGGATTGAACATCACCGGCGAGAAACTCTTTTACTTCCACATCTTCTTCAATAGTTGGCACATCCGCAGAGTCCTTGCTTTCGTCGAGTACTTGTCCATCGATAAAGTGATCGGTGATCGTACCACCGCGCTGATCACGATTCCACCGATAGTTTTCTAGAGCAAGACTGAACCGGTTTTTCTGGTTGAGCTGAAGTTCCGTTTCGGCCCAAAAAAGATCGGTGTTCGGGCCGAGATCGGAACCGATGGGCGAACCGAAGTGGTCGTAACGGTGACTGGTTCCGCGGAAATGGGTGTAGACCCACGGTTCAATGCGACTATATTCCGCTGAGAGAGTGACATTTTTTTGAGCAATCGCGGTGAACCATTGACCACCAAAAGCGAACGCCCATTTATTCCCCCAATCTTCAGAAAAAAGAGTGGCTGGATTGCTGATGTCATCGAGCATAAATTCGGCATTCCAGACGACATTTCGCGGAAGCGACAGCGATGCATCGAGTGAAAGTTGCTTGTTTTCACGGTCACCGGAAAAATGTTCCATAAAGACGAACGGCAGAAATGGAATCAGATAGACCGGTTCGAATGGCCGTTCATTTTCGTAGTAGGACTCTTTCATAGGATCTGGGCTGTATTTTGCTTCGGTCGCGCTGTCTGCAGAACTACCGTAGACCACCGATTCGTTGAATCCCACGCGAAGTCTCTTTTTGAACAAAGGAATTTCATACCGATGGTACATCATAAACCTCTTGTAATCGCGCAGAGATTGAAGCTTTATCATCCCGTGAGAATAATCAAACCAAGGGAAATCAAGAGTAAAACGTGCAAACGCTGCGGGGGAATGCGCCAAGTTTATAAACAAGGGATTGCGAACGGTAGGCCCCAACTTGATATGATCGACACCGCAATCGAGAAGGATTGGTCCTCTTTCGAGAGAAACACCACCGCGGAACATATCAGAGGCGCGCACGGAACCGCTGTCCGCTCTTCCAAAGAGATTGTACGGATTGCCGTCAATCGGTTCATAAGTAGAAACTCCCCAAATTGTATCGTTGCGTTTTTCAGTCCACATGGAGAATTCTGATGCAAACGATAAGCCCGCGAGATTTCCGGAAATCGCAGGATTGATTATCCCCTTTAAACCATACTCAAGCGAATCGTCACTACCGACGGAAACATCCCCTGTGAGATTGAGATTCAGATTGATACGCGCGTTTTCAGTGGATCGTTTTAATAGAGCTCTTTCGCCGGAGTAGATTTTTGCCAACAACAGAGCATCTTCTCGCTCGTTAGCCGTGAGGTTCAGTGAATCAACTGCAAGCTGAATAAATGCTGCGATTGGTTCGCGGTGCATCGGTTTGTGAGTAAATCCATCAGGAAAGGCTACATCGTACCGAGCAGACACTTGCGAAATAAAACGATCAAGACGTGGATCGTTTTTAACCAAAGGGTTCCACGCTGCAGAAACCGTTGAAATAAAGAGTAGAGCTAAGGGCAGAGATTTCATAGTTCCTCATCGAATTTATTGCAATCTATTGTGTTTCAAAAATAGGTTATGCCTCATTGTCTAATAGAGTGTAGGCTATTTCATTTTTTTGTACAGAGACGCAAATCTCAATTTAAATCCTCAGAACGACAGAATCATTTTATCAAAATACAGTAAAAAAGCGGACATTTCTGCCCGCTTTAGTTTTTTCGCTGAAAATGAACAGCTACAGTCCTCGCTTAAAAACAAAATCGTTAGCACCGGTCACAGTACTTGTGCGCGCATAGGGGTGTCTCACCGCCGTAAGTTCCTCATCGTATGATCGGATAGGATTGAGAATCACCGCAGTTTTTGGTTCAGGATGCTCCGCGTGAGGAATAGAAAGTTCATCGTAAATAGAGATTATTGAATCGACATTGATGAAAATTGTCCGTTTGATACCGCGATACTCCACGTTCAACAGGGAAATAAAATGATTCTTTGATTCATTCAAACGATCTGAAAGTCTTTTGTGATACCCTAGATTTATTTCTCCCACAAATTGTACATCGCGAAGGCGCACAGTAACCATAAGAGGGTTCCAGCCACCGGCGTGTACACAATCCTGTGAAGGATCTGACTCGAGATTTGGCGAAAGCCATTCGATATTAAACTTATTGAGAATAATTGTTTTTCCCTCTTTACCCTGTTTCAGCGAGTCGTAGACGGGAATGAAACTTTTTTTATTCATGTCGTCGTTAAAGAAATATCCAAGACCTAAATTCGTATCAATGTTAATTTTACCATTTATAACTTCACTATGGATTTTAATAATCACATCAATATCATTTTTCAACATTTTTTGGCGTTCGATGCAGTGCATATGATTCTTCCAATCTGATGAATAGCAAATTCAATTAATAAAGTATTTATAAAATTTCGAGTCACACAATTCATACCTGTCGAAATCGACACTTGTCATCACATTTCAAGTCGACCTTTGACACCTAAATAGTATAATTCATCACACAACTAAGCAACACTTTTTTT
>JAIFMU010000067.1:3609-23751 GCA_020048285.1 bacterium
GAGCCACAATCTATTCGATATTTGAAAAGCAATATATCACAATACAAAAGCACCATCGGCTTGGTGGATGCTCGTTGCGAATATCGAGACCTGCCTGCTATGCATGAAGGCGTTCAGAGCTTGAGTATTCAGGGGGATTCTTAGGACAATGCAGTAGCAGAGTCTGTCAATGGGATATTGAAATGTGAATGGTTATATCGAAGAAGTAGAGCTCCTAGTGATTTTAAAGATAGAGCTTGAGGTGTTTGAGTATATTGAATTCTTTGTAAAGACGGCAGAAATCTCTGATTGATTGAAGAGAACTGATATCGCAGAGCATCAGTTCAACGTTCTGATTTCCGCTCTCTTTAACAACTTCTCTTAGTGCTAATTCACCGCGTTCTCTATTTCTGCACACCATAATAACCCGATAGCTCTGTTGAGCCAGAGCGATAGCGGTCGCTTTTCTCAGTCCCGAATTGGCACCGGTTATCAAAACTGTTTTCATCCCAGTACCTCAGATCCCTGAATGACAATTTTTCCTAACACGCGATTGCTTTCGAAATATTCAAAGGCTTTGGCGGTCTCTTCGAATAGAAACACTCGATCGATCACCGGTTGTAATGTTCCTTCAGCAACAAACGAAAGTAACACTTGCAAATCCTTTTGATCCGCATGGCTCGATACAGATCGAAACTGCTTTCCGCCTTTTTTGCTGAGTATCGGTCCGAGAATCATGGCCTTCATCAGTTGAGACATGGCTCCACCGCTCATTACATACACGCCTTCTGGCTTCAGAGCTTTTCTGTATGCAAAAATCGATACCGCACCGTTGACCGCATGGATAAAATCGTAGGTTTTTCCACTGGTTGAAAAATCCTCTTTGCCATAGTCGATAACGTGATCAGCTCCCAACGATCGCACCATTTCCACATGTCGCCCACTGCAAACAGCGGTCACTTCGAGCCCCATAGCTTTTGCTATCTGAACGGCGTAATAGCCAACACCTCCCGAAGCTCCGTGAATGAGAATCGTTTGCCCTTTGCGAATTGTTCCCAACTTTTTAAGGGATTTAAATGCCGTAACACCTGCCAATGGAATCGCCGAAGCCTCCTCGAACGAGATGTTTTGCGGTTTGGCCACTACGAAAGACGCCTTTACGGTGGCATATTCTGCCAGTCCACCGAACCCGCTTCCAGAAAGATCGACCATGACTTCATCGCCGATTTTGAAATCAGTCACCTGATTCCCCACGGACTCAATGATACCGGAAACATCGGATCCAAGAGTCATGTTTTTTCGCGGTTTGAAAAAACTTCCGATCATCGGCCGAGCAAGAAAGGGCGATCCATTCATGAGAATAACATCCGCCTTGTTGATTGATATCGCCTTGATTCGAATGAGCACTTCGTCATCTTTGGCGATCGGTTTTGCTACCTCTTTGAGTTCTAAAACATTTGAATGACCAAATCTATTAAAAACAATTGCTTTCATGGGAATCTCCTCATTGGTTAGATAGGGGAGTTTGAATTGCCAAATCCCCTGTAACGATCTTACTTACTACGTTTAACGCCGAAAATCAGAAGCCAGAGAACGGTCAGAATTTCACCGAGAGCAATTGGAATGCTGGTAAACTTTGATACCTCATCGTGAATCGCCGGATTGATCAAAAAGACCATCGAATTACTCACATACGAAATTCCACCCAGAATCAACAGGCCACCCAGCAGTATTGGCATAAACCCAGAACGCCAGAACAGTACACCAAAGGGAATCAGCCAAAGTCCCCAGAAAATACAGACGATATACTCGGCGGTTTTTGACACTTCGAGCAGATAATTCGCCATGGCGTAGACCTGATCTTGGGAAAAAGCCGTGATCATGGCACTGTTTTTCAAAAGTAGTAAGGTTCCGGCCTGAACAAATCCTTGCAAAAAGGCGATCGGAACCGATGCAATCACGAGAGCAACCATCAATTGCGCTGTCGGTTTGTGAACTTCCACGAGAAGTTTGTACAATCCCATGACCAGAAGAATAAAGAAAATCTGCCCCACAAACATACTGACAATTCCCGATCGAAAGAGTGTTTCCGATGCGAGAATCGCACTCATTGTGGCGGGAATATCACCGGCGATAAATAGTTTTAAAGGAACAACGATCAGTCCCAGCGGAGCGGTGATCGCCAGCATGAGATACATGAGTCCTGAATAACGAGCTTGTTGTAAACGAATATCACCCATTGGTTTTCTCCAGTTTAAAAATTACAATTGTTCAATTTCGTCTTCCCGATATTCGAGAAGATCGCCGGGTTGGCATTTCAGTTCACGGCAGAGTGCTTCGAGCGTCGCCACGCGAATCGCTTTTGCTTTGCCCGTTTTGAGAATCGACAAATTTGAATCGGTTAGATCGATTCGCTTTGCTAGTTCATTGAGTGGCATTTTTCGATCAGCCATCATTCGATCGAGTCTAAATAGTATTCCCATAGGTTCCTCTTAAATTGTAAGGTCATGCTCTTCTTGAAGAACGGTTCCGCTTTTGATAATTTCACACAGCAAGAACAGCACCACGCTCAAGAGCATTGTGGTGAGACTAAACGTAAGAACGCCAAACCCAAGATTAAGTTTACTGATTGTGGAGAGAAGTTCCACATTGCTTCGATTAAAAACAATCTCATTTTTGAAATTATCAAAGAGCCGACGTGCCTTTCGCGTCATGATCAACATCATAATGATCACCGCTTCGAGATAGGGAAGCATAAACAGTTTCAATCCCAATGGTGTCGACTTGAACCGGTTCCAATCTTCGATATCCTGAGCAGTTCCACCGCAGGAAACTGGCGCGGAGGATTCAACTTCGCAGGTTGTTTTCATGTTTTCGGCGATATATGATTCGCCGGTGGGAGTTGAAAAAAAGATCGCCGCACCTGCCGCAAGGGGAGCGAGAACTGAAGCGATGAGCAAGAGATACCACGACACGTTTACAATGCCACTCACAACCGAGGAGAGCGACCTTTTTCCGAAATAGTTCATAGAGACCATCCTTTGTTTGGTTACATGAGCAATATAGTGTTATTTCTTGAAAAGTGGGCAATATTTATTGTAATTCAATAAATATTGCTTGATATCCAATCGTGAGAATCTTAAAAAATCAGTTCATCCACGGGGTTCTCTGAACAGAGAAACTCGTGGAGAAGTTCAGACACGGGCTAGTCGTCGTTCAGAAACTCGTGGAGAAGTTCAGCGTCGTTCAGAAGTCAGTGGATGAGTTCAGACACGGGCTAGTCGTCGTTCAGAACCTCGTGGAGAAGTTCAGACACGGGCTAGTCGTCGTTCAGAAACTCGTGGAGAAGTTCAGACACATGGTTCTGCGAACACAGAGTACACTGACTGAAACGACAAAACGACAAAACGCTTAAACGTCATTTCATTCGTTTAAACGTTTATTGCTCCGCGGGGCAAAACTGATACCAATTTCTAACCACGAAAGGCACGAAAAACACGAAATGATACTCTTGTTTTCGTGCCTTTCGAGTTTTTCGTGGTTGGTATTGAGGTTTTCAAAAGTCTCATATTTGCCACGCGAAGTAATAATCAGTGCCTGTTAGAACAGATTTCAGGAGAATATTTAAATCGAATGATCTCGCTGTAAAAGGCCCATGTGAATTTCCGCAAGGCGAGCCCGTGTGATTCGGTAGTGTTTGTAGCTTTTTCGCGCGCCCACAAATGAGAGAAGTGTACCTACGCCCATAAAGATTCCCAAAGTGGTCATGGTAAATTCAGACTGCACCGGATGATCGCCGTTGAATCCCACCATGTCGAGAAAAATCCCGATACAGAATATGGCTATAGATTGAGAAAGCTTATAACTAAGAGTCAAAGCGCCATAGTAAACACCCTCTTGACGATCGCCTGTTTCCAGAGCATTTTCATCCACCGCATCGGCAACCATGGCCTGAGGTAACATGAACAAGCCGCCGGAACCGACGCCGCCGAGTACAACAAAGGGGATCAAGAGCCACAAATGAAGGACGGTAAAATCTTTCATAACCACACAGAATACAAAGTACACGCTGGCGATCATGGACATGGTCAGACCCAATCTAATTGAAGTTACTTTGTCTTGATGTTTGTTCAACCAGAGCCAAAATGGTTGGGAACAGACTGCGATGAGCAGTTGCGCTCCCGCCACAAGTGCCACATCGGTACTCCCCATGGCAAACGTGTAGGTGTAGACGTGAAGCCCCACGCCATTGAGAATTGCCGCCGCAAGATTCGTAAAGAGATAGCCGATAATGACCACGCGCAAGTCATAGTGCTTAAAGGCATTCACAGTCTGAGATAAAAAATTGGTTACACTCATGTTTGAAGATTCTACAACGCGTTTATTGAGAGTGGGAATAAGCTGTTTCGTGCTCAATATGGCGACAATGCCCGAAATGAGAAGAATTATAGATGTAACGATACTCATATTTCGATAGCCCAGCGGATTGAGCTGACCGATTTCATATTCAGGGGTTGCCCGAAAAAAAACGGTCATACTGATCGCACTGGCAAAGAATATACCGAGCATAAAAAAGGTCATGCGTATCGATTGAACTTTCGCGCGCTGTACGTGGTCGTGGGTCAGCTCTGCCGCAAGTGCCGAATAGGGAGTGCCGTATATTGTAGTGGCCGTTTTTATCAATAAAAGTGTAATAGTCAACGAAGAGATCAACGCCCACGTGGGCATCCCACTGGAAAGATTCCACAAGATGAGATTAAATCCCACCATGGTAATCGTTCCAATCCAAAGATAGAGATGACGGCGGCCAAATCGTTTGTTCACGGTAAAATCGGACAAGTACCCCATGATTGGATCTGAAATGGCATCCCAAAAGACGCTAACTCCCACAATCAAACCAACAACAGTTCCCGACAGTCCTAATACAGCGGTGGCATAAAAGACAAAAAAATACGCCAAAATTTGGAACAGAGCGCCGTAGCCAAAATTGCCAAGACCAAATCCCCAAATATGCCGATCTTTCAGCAGTGGATTTATCGCCAATGGCAGGGAAGTATCTGGTATTTCGTGATTTTTCACTTTTGCACATCCATTTACAGAATAACGTTATACTCGCAGGTCCGCGATGGTGAAGATTTCGCACAGAGTAGCCAGATTTTGAGATTCACGCGAAAGATAGGTTATGGTGATGAAACAATTCAAAATATTCACTAGTTTCAATGGATTCGAGCAATGATAAATCCATCAAAATGGAGCTAATTGAAATGAGATATCACAGTGTCGAAAGAAATACAAACTCATGAGATACATAGGCCCACATCTATGAAATTTTCAGATTGATCACAATTTTATTCCAATATGATTTCAAAAACATAACTCATATTGCGACTATCCAGTGGAAAAGCCCAATGGCACTACATATATTCGACCTCTTTATGGACTTTTTCAAAGGAAAAACAGTGGCTTTAATTGATATGACAATGCAGACATTTGAACCTTCGATTTCTGAAAATGAAATTGTATTTGTAGACTTTTGGGCCGAGTGGTGTGGGCCATGTAAACAGTTTTTGCCAATCTATGAAAAACTTGCGGCAAAACACAGTGACATCCTCTTCGGCAAAGTGAATACCGATTCTGAACAGGATCTTTCTGCCATGTTTGGGATTACTTCTGTGCCGACTCTCGCGATTCTTCGCCAGGGAATTCTTCTGTTTAAAGAACCAGGTGTTCATTCTGAAGAGCAATTGGAACAGGTAATCGAACAGGTTCGCGGTCTTGACATGGATGATGTTCGCGCTCAAGTGGCAGGTCAATCATCTGGCGGCGGATGTGGTTCTGGGGGATGTGGATCCGGCGGTTGCGGTTCCCACGGAGACGGCGAATCTTCGGGAGGTTGTTGCAGCAGTGGATCTGATGAAGGCGTAGTGTGTAGTTGTTACGGCGTTTCTGAAGATGAGATCGTTGCGGCAATCACCGAACACGGTTTAACCTCGGTGGATCAGGTAACAAGTAAGACCAATGCCGGTGGCGGGTGTGGTTCGTGCAAATCAACGATTTCTCAGTTAGTAGAAAGCGTCAACAATGGCACCTATGTGGCCGGTGAACTTGCCAGTTCTGGCGGCGGGTGTGGTTCTGGCGGATGTGGTTGTCACTAAGATTTAAGGGGAAGGAAACTTCCCCTTTTTTTTGGGCGAATACCGTCTGGGGAGTTATAGTTAAACATCTAACAATATTTCAAATATAGCATAGGTCGTAAACTCCGCAAGGAAGCTTATCCCTTACACCCCGTTTAGAATGACCCGATAACGCTAAAATTTGCAGAACTACCAAAGCGAAAACAGCGGCGAATAAAACTCCATTATCAAAAAGTACTTGACCACCACTCTCAAAATGCCTGTTGAAAAATCAGACCATTTTAAGTCACGAGGAATGTTTCGATCGGACCTTTCCCCTTTATCTCGATTGTCCCACGAGATTCGAATTGGAAAAGCTCTCCGACCCGATCTTTCACTGCTTGAGTCACTTGAATCGCACCTTCAACACCACTTGATTCCATACGTGAAGCGGTATTAACGGTATCGCCCCAGAGATCGTAACTGAATTTTTTTCGCCCGATAACCCCCGCCACCGCCGGTCCCGAATGGATTCCCACCCGAAGTGAAAGTGCGACACCTTCTTCGTGATTAAACAGTTCTAGTTCATTCAGCATTTGGAATCCTAGACGAATCAACTGTTCTGCATGATTTTCAACATGTTCGGGTATGCCTGACGCAACCATGTATGCATCGCCGATTGTTTTAATTTTTTCACACTGAAATAAATCGGTGCAGTTGTCAAATCGCACAAAGAGGTGATCGAGCAGTTGCACGAGTCGATCGGGGGAGGTCGATTCTGCAAAAGAGGTGAAATTGGCAATATCTGCAAAGAGCACAGATGTTTCAGAAAATCGATCGGCAATTGATCCAGATTCTGTCCCCAATCGCTTGGCAATTGATTCGGGCAGAATGTTTAACAACAGTGAATTAGCATACTGAAACTCACTCGCCAAGGACTCTTCGTACGAAAGTACGGTTGCATTGAAAACATAGGCAATCACGATCAAAATAAGCACCGTCGAGATCTGATTCACCACGGCAAAAACACCAATAATTCCCGGCGACAGATTCATTACGGGAATTGCTGTTCGATACACGATAACAAGGTAGAAAATCACCGCGAGAGATGTGCCAGCGATCCCGATTTTCCACAAAATATGACCCCGCGATGTGAGCAGGGGAAGCATTACGCAGAACAGCAAGTAAAGATGAAAACCGCTCTCCCATCCGAGAATAATCGTCGCAAGAATTTGATGTACGGCAATTTCCACAAAAGCTATCGCCATAGCCGCGTGAAAGTGGCGCTTTTCATTTACGACTAGTGCCACCACAAACAATATGGCACTAAGAATATTGTACTGAGGAAGAAGAGGAACGCTAAGTGCATAAAAAATCCCGATAAACAGGATGTGTTGAATCAAGGCAAAAGAGAATCCGGCGCGGCAGATCTGATAATACCGTTCATCAGCGTTGGCAACGGGTGGCCGATTTCGATTTCTGAGCAGTTGCATATTTCCCCCTTTTTTGTGCAGTATACCCATTTTAACACTAATACGCTAGGACAAAACGCCTTTTTGCATTCTGA
This sequence comes from bacterium, assembly GCA_020048285.1. Classification (GTDB taxonomy): domain Bacteria; phylum Fibrobacterota; class Chitinivibrionia; order Chitinivibrionales; family Chitinivibrionaceae; genus JAIFMU01. Next base: position 11,269 of record JAIFMU010000067.1, read on the forward strand.
GGGACGGAAAATCATCCGTGACTATCACTGCAAGGAAAAGTTTATTTTGCTCCCAAAAGGAGCCTCTATGAAATTTCTAATAGCCGTACTATTTGCAACAATCCCGCTCTTTGCTCAGGAAAACCCAGTGATCCACCTTGTGTTTTGTTGGATGGATTCTTCCGTAAATTCGCAAGGGATCGATTCTCTTATTGTTGAATCAGAACAACTTCGCCAAATCCCCGGCATACAATCGCTCACCGTGGGGAGACCAATTCCATCCGAACGCCCAATTGTGGATGACAGTTTCAGTTTTGGGATCACCATGCAATTTCGCGATCAAGCATCGATGAATCTCTATCTCACCGATCCGCGACACACCTCCTTTGTGTCGAATCGGATCAAACCGCGATTGGCAAAGTTGCTTGTCTACGACATTCAAGGTTCACACTAACACAAATCAACGTGGTTCAAGCTCGCAAAAAAACACACAAATGACACTGTTCTGGGCTAATTATGGCCAGAACAGTTTTTTTAATAGTAAAACCAAGTGCTTACAAAAACAATTCTTTAGAAATCTTCCGGAATAGAACCTTTCTTCCGTGATTGAGGGGTATATTACAACTGCTTTTCAATTGCATAGATCGTCGGGGTAGCGTACAAACGGTGCGCAGTCTTCAGTCTTTTTCTTGATTAGAGATGAAGAACTACTCCCTTAACGAATTGGTGACAATGAACATCCTATTTATCTACCCTGAGTATCCAGAAACGTTCTGGAGCTATTCTCACGCGATGAAATTCATTCAGTTTAAAACAAAAAAAGCCTCTTTTCCACCGTTGGGAATTCTCACTGTGTCATCGCTCTTGCCTTCCACATGGCAAAAACGACTGGTCGATCTCAACGTGCAAACACTTAACGATTCAGATATTCAATGGGCTGACATGGTGATGATCAGTGCTATGGTGGTTCAAAAACAATCAATCCATGAAATAATTTCTCGCGTCAAAAAAATCGGAAAGCCCATTACCGTGGGTGGCCCGATTTTTTCTGATGACACCGTGGCGGATTTTCCCGGTGTGGATCACTTTCTTCTCGGTGAAGGCGAACTCTCTATCCCGCCGTTCATCGAAGATTTTGAAGCGGGGCGTTTGAAAAAAGTCTATCACGCGGCGGGAAAACCGGCGCTCTGCGATACGCCAATCCCCGACTGGTCTCTCATCAATTTCAAAAGTTACGCCACCATGATGGTTCAATATTCACGCGGATGTCCCTTCGATTGCGAATTTTGTGACATCACCAAACTGTTCGGACGAGTTCCTCGCACGAAAGAACCTCAACAAATCGTGGCAGAGTTGGATTCGCTCTACCGAGCGGGATGGAAAGGTCGCGTATTTATTGTAGACGACAATTTTATCGGAAACAAAGTTCGCGCCAAAGAAGCGCTTGTGGCAATTATCGAATGGCTCAAAGAGAACAACTATCCATTCACGTTCCTCACCGAAGCGTCGATCAATCTCGCTGAAGACGATGAGTTGATGGAGTTAATGATCGCGGCAAATATCAATTCTGTTTTTATTGGATTAGAAACGCCCGACGAAAAGGCGCTTCTTGAGAGCAATAAAGTTCAAAATACTCGAGTTGATACGCGAAGTGCCGTGCGTTTACTTCAGGAAAAAGGGTTTCAGGTTCAGGCTGGATTTATTGTCGGTTTCGATTCCGATGACGAAACCATCTTTGATCGCCAAATTGAATACATCCAAGAGATTGGCGTCGTTGCGGCCATGGTGGGCATACTCACGGCTCTTCACGGAACAAAACTCTACACACGGCTCGAAAAAGAGGGACGACTCATTGAAGCGAGCAGTGGAAACAACACCGATGGGATACTCAACTTTGTCCCAAAAATGGATCCAAACGTTCTCGTCACAGGGTACAAACGACTTATTTCAACAATTTATTCTCATGAAGAGTCGTGCAAGCGAATTCTCACCTTCTTAAAACACTACAATCCTCGATACAAACTGACCAGCGTCGATCCAAGTCGCCTGCTTGCGTTATTCAGAGTAATCTTTCATTTTGGCTTAGTTGGACGGGGACGCCGAGATTTTTGGAAGGTAATTTTTATCACCCTAAAATCGCGCCCCAAAGCCTTTGCTGATGTGATAACACTCTTTATAACCTGTTATCACTGTCGTCAGATCGCCAAAGACATTGTGTAACAGATGAATTGACTGATATGTGACGATGTACCAAGGCGAGATAAATGCTCCCCTATTTCATTTTGCTCTGTTCGATAGAGTCCGTTGGACTCCTAGGAACACACATGGTTCGAGCGAAATACTGATTGAAATGCAAGATTTGATGTGCTTTACGCTTTTTGATGTGCATTCCGCATTTTAGATGTTCATTCCGCATTTGAGATGTGCATTACGCATTTTTCATGTGATTTACACATTTTTGGTGTGATTTACGCATTTTTTATGCGATACACACATTATTTTAATGATCAAGAATTTTATTCTGATTGCACTGCACTAAGGAGGAAAAAATGAGCTCATGGGATCTGCAAAAATCGAGAAAAGTAGCCGATATGCCTCGGGTTAATCTTGAAAACCGAATCAAACTCTACCGAACAGCCAAGGGGTGGAATCAACACCAACTGGCAAAGGAGATGGGATTAGGCGTCGGTGTTGTTCACCGCATAGAAACTCGTCTGGTGGAACCGAAAGTGAGTCTTGCGTATCAGTTCTGCGATGCACTCGGGGTGTCAATAGAAAATCTCTTTTATAAACCGGGAGAGGTTCCACCGATTCAGAGTGATGTTCGATAGATCGGATGTGCGAAGTGTGAGAATCTCGTGCGGATGCATACGTCAGAATTCTTATGAGGTGGGAGGCTGAAGCCTCGGGAGAGCATTCCCCATCGGAAGATGGGGAACGAGATACTCGCTGAATCAGTTCAGACTTAAATATGTCTTTCTCAAATCAATTCACAATTGGGAAGATTTCGAACAATCGTACTCAGCTCTTCAGGTGTAAAACAGTCGCCATACATTTGCTGAAGTAGGTAGCCCCGCTTTTGCGATTCAGAATAGTTTCGATTTTCAATACCCGAAATTGAGGTGCTTTTCATTTATCTTACCATCTGAAAAAATAGCCCGAATGGTTTTGCATTTTTTCACACTCATCATCATTTTTAGCGTTGAATATCTCTGAAAGATGAGCATTGACAGTACGAGAAGTTACTACTGGTGAATTCCCATGAAGGAGAACCTGAAAAAAAGATCCTAAGAATAATAAAATCATGATTCGGTTTAAATAATCTGCATTTATTTCTTTATTTCGATAAAACTCATTTATTTCAGCTTCGGTAGCAAAGATATTCACAAGGAATTCAATAATTGAAACTACTCGTGGAATAAATGTCCAACAGAAAATGAGACTGAGAAGCCCCAATACTTTTCGTTGTGAATAAAACGCATGAATACCAACGCCACCAAACACAAAAGTTAGTATAAGGAGTATTGGTTTTGAAATAGTATGTCCTGTGAGTTGATTTTCCATAGTCCTCCAAACAATACCTGTGAAAAAATACGAATATAAATAATAATAAGCCTCCCCCGATCACTCGAAGGAGGCTTAGAAAAATCACTGAATTAGTTCAAACTAAATATCTCTCGAACCGTACAGAACCGGCGTCTCTTCATCGAACTGAAGGTACTTGTACACTTCAGCTTCGGAACCGGCGATATCCTTGTTGAAGTACGCGAGATACTCTTCGGGCGTCGGAAGTTTGCTCATGACCGACACCACCGCTCCCAGTTCCGCCGAACCGAGGAACACCTTGGCGCCATTCCCCATGCGGTTGTCGAAGTTACGGGTTGAAGTCGAGTAGACCACATCGCCATCGGCAACGCGGAGCTGGTTCCCCATGCAGAGCGAACATCCCGGCGCTTCGATAGTCGCACCAATCTGATTGAACACAGAGAACTGCGCCTCTTCCTTGAGTTTCGCCTGATCCATGCGGGTTGGCGGAGCGATATAGGTACGAGTCTGGCTGTTTACTTTCTGACCTTTCCACACTTTTGCCGCCGCACGGAAATGACCGATGTTGGTCATACAGCTTCCGATGAACACATCGTCAACTTTGGTTCCGGCAACTTCGGAAAGAAGTTTCACATCATCAGGGTCATTAGGACAGCAGAGAATTGGTTCCTTGATATCGGCAAGATCGATCTCCAAAACCGCCGCGTACTCAGCATTTTCGTCGCGAGCGAGGAGTTTCGGATTTTTCATCCACTCTTTTACCGCATCGATACGGTTGCGAAGTGTCACCGCGTCGGAGTATCCCGACGCGATCATTCCTTCCATAAGAGCGATGTTCGATTTGAGATAGGCGATCACGGAATCTTCGGAAAGTTTGATCGTTGCCGCAGCTGCAGAACGTTCCGCAGCCGCATCGGTCAGTTCGAACGCCTGTTCCACGGAGATTTCCGGGAGACCTTCCATTTCGAGGATTCTTCCGTTGAACACATTGGTTTTGTTCTTTTTGGGAACGGTCAACATGTTGTTTTTGATCGCGTAGTAGGGAATCGCGTTCACTACATCGCGAAGAGTGATTCCCGGATTGAGTTTACCTTTGAACTTAACGAGCACCGATTCGGGCATATCAAGCGGCATGAACCCAAGCGCTCCCGCAAATGCCACAAGACCCGAACCTGCAGGGAACGAAATCCCCAGCGGGAAACGGGTGTGTGAGTCACCACCGGTTCCGACCGTGTCCGGCACGAGAAGGCGGTTCAACCATGAGTGGATCACACCATCACCGGGACGAAGTGCTACGCCACCGCGCGAACTCACAAAGGTGGGAAGGTTTTTGTGTGTTTTCACGTCCGCCGCTTTCGGGTAGGCGTTGGTGTGACAGAACGACTGCATAAACATGGGCGCAAGGAACTTAAGGCACGCAAGTTCGGTCAGTTCGTCGGCGGTCATGGGGCCCGTTGTGTCCTGCGAACCGACGGTGGTCATTTTCGGTTCCACTGCTTCGCCGGGAAGAACGCCTTCAACGCCGCACGCCTGAGCGACCATCTTTTGCGCCAGTGTGTAGCCCTGTCCCGCTTTGTGAGAAGGATTTACGATTTTGATAAAGATATCCGTGTCGCCAAGACCGAGTGCTTTGCGCGCTTTTTCGGTGAGCGAACGACCAATGATCAGATTGATTCGACCGCCGGCACGGTATTCGTCGGCCATGGTTGAAGGTTTCAGATCGAAGGTTGAAACAACAGCACCGTCTTTGGTGATTTTCCCGTTTTTCGTGTCGATTGTAACGATATCGCCGGAAGCAATGTTTGAAACATCGCACTGAATCGGAAGGCCTCCGGAATCTTCGACGGTGTTAAAGAAAATCGGAGCGATCACGCCGCCGAGAACGACCCCTTCGCGGCGTTTGTTCGGAATCCCCGCAATATCTTGACCGATCGCCCAGAGAACTGAGTTGGTCGCCGATTTACGAGACGAACCGGTTCCGACCACATCGCCGCAGAACGCCACGGTCGAACCTTCAGCGCGCCATTTCGCCATGGTCGCGTTGCCTTCGGGGAAGAGCGTTTTTCCCATAGCCAGCGCGTGAAGTGGAATGTCGGGGCGGGTCGAAGCATCCGCCGCAGGTGAAAAGTCGTCGGTGTTGATTTCGCCGTCAACTTTGTACACTTTAACGGTCATGGTCTCCGGAAGAGCCGGTTTCGACGTGAACCACTCCCCTTCAGCCCATGATTTCAGAACGCGCATTGCAGCCGCGTTGGTTTTGGCAAGCTTTTCAACCGCATCAAAACCATCGTAGACGAGGGTGATTTTAGAGAGAATATCAGCAGCTTTTTCAGCCTGCGAAGGACGACCGAGCGCATCGATCAGTGGGAACACATTGTATCCGCCAACCATCATACCAAGAATTTCAATCGCTTCAGACTCGGAAATGAGCGGTGATTTTTTGTCGCCCTTGAGAATCGCATCGAGGAATTCAGCTTTCACTTTCGCCGCAGGATCAACGCCGGGAGAGACCCGTTCGATCAGCAGTTCCTTGAGGAATTTTTCTTCGCCCGCAGGAGGATTCTGCAGAAGTTCGCAGAGTGATGTTGTCTGTTCTGCGGTGAGTGGAAGTGCAGGAATGCCAAGTTCGGCGCGTTCTTTTTCGTGGATTCGATACTGTTCGATCATAGTTTTCTCCGATCAAAAATTCATTCAATTTGATGGGAGAAATATAGTTGATGGCGATGGTTTTGGCCGACTCGGAAACCGTGAAGTGTGACAAAATGGGTAGAATTACATCTACCCGCATCACTTTTTCCATTCTATTTGCGCTGAAATGAAACTTCTGTACCATCGACACGCATTTTCAGAGTATTGCCGGTGATTTTGTACTCAGAGGTATCGGTCTGCACCGAATCGCCATTCTGAACCGTGATAATCAGACGGTTTCCTTCGATATTGTATGCACCGCTGAAAACCATCGGATTTGTTCCCCCCAATGCAGTAAAAAATGCGGTCACTTTGGCCTGATCCAGAGTATCAAGTTTGCCATCGTTGTTGGTATCATCAATGATCTGTTTTACAAGCATCGTTTCATTGACTTTCTTATCCTCTGTAAAACTGAGCGATAGATCCATAGAAACACTTCCACCCGAAGTGTCTGTCTGCTCCATCGAACCGCCCCAATTTCCAACAATTGAACTGGTGGTACTGTTATTCGACGAAACTGGATCATCCGCGCATCCGCACACGAGAAGTGACACCCCAATGGCTCCAAGAACATTTTTTCTGAATCCCATACAGATCCCCTTTTGATTTGATTGTTCGACAGAACCATTTCTGTCTTCGGGATCAATATACGCCGACGAAGTTCAGAAGGTAGTGAGCGGCGTTCAAAAGGTGATGCCATTTTGGCAACAGCAACACTGTAATTGGTAATTTTTAAACGAACAAAGGAAGAAATCAACAGACAAAAAAAACGAAGAGTTCCCCCTTCGTTTTAATTCGTAACTATTTAAATTGCAGAATCATCCACCGCCAACTTGAGCGCGCACTTCGTCCATATTAAGTCCTCGCACTTGTTCAATCACCTGTTCGAGTTGCTCTGCAGATTGAACACCCGCTTCTTTGAAAAGCAAAATGCCGTGGCGAAGGATTGCCAGTGTAGGAACCGAAGCGATACTGAACATGGACGAAAGATCCCGTTCAACATCGGTGTCAACTTTAGAAAAAACGATGTCCGTATGTTTTTCAGCAAGTTTTTTGTAAATCGGCGCAAACTGCTTACACGGCCCGCACCAATCAGCCCAAAAATCGATAATGAGAATATCTGATTCACTCATGGTTGTTTCTAGATTCGCCGCAGTCATAGTGAGTATCGCCATTATATTTCCTTTTTAATCTGCACTGAATAAGGCAAATATAGGTATCGCTCTCAGCAAAATCCACCGGAACCGACATTTTCAAGAAATCATGTCGAGCAATTGCTTCAAAGCAGTTTCTACCGTTTGTTGACGTACCAATTCGCGATCGCCACTGAATAGATTTTTCGAAACCACCACAGCTGAATCGTTCCCCGTGCCGATATAGACTAGCCCCACCGGTTTTTCCAGCGTACCTCCCGATGGCCCGGCGATACCCGTCACCGATATACCCCAGGTTGTATTGATCGCGTGTAAAATCCCGCGAACCATCTGATCCGCGGTTTCTTCAGAAACGGCACCGCATTGATCGAGTATTTGTTCTGAAACACCGAGAAGATTCATCTTTACCGAGTTGTCATAAGCGATCACGCCGCCGTGATACCAACTAGATGAACCAGACAAGACGGTAAATGCTGCACCGATCAATCCGCCGGTGCACGACTCTGCTGTGGCAACAGTTTCATTGCGGCTCAATAGTCGCGCCGCCACCAATTCGGGAAGTGTAAGCATAGGTTTCCTCATTCAAATTTAAATGAAAAGAACCCGAAACAGTGCTGTTTCAGGTTCAAACTCTTAGCACAAAATGGGTGAACGAACTACCCTTTAGCACCACAGCATTTTTTGTATTTTTTCCCACTGCCGCAAACGCAGGGATCATTGCGACCAACTTTTGGAGCGGTGTTCACCACGGTCCCCTGTTTTGGGAACTGGCTGTCATAGAAAAACCAATCACCTTCGTGTTTTTTGAATAACGCCAATTCGTGATGTTTCTGCGTACCCTCTTTTTCGCGGTAGTAGGCGATAAATTCCACCTGACCTTCCGTGGCAGTATCGACGATATTCAACTGTTCCCATGTGGTAGAGTCAGCCCACTCCTGAAGTTCATCTCGTTTCAACTCAGTGACCGTTTCTGGGTGAGTTGTTTTCAGGATGTAATCGACGTTTTTGTCAGCATAAGCAGTGTACCGTGAACGCATAAGCTGTTCAGCTGTTTCGGCTTTTGCACCGCCAGCAATCAGAAGTTCACAGCACTCTTGGTAGGTTTTTCCTGAACCACATGGACAGATTCTCATTGGGTCTCCACTGTATAAGTATTTGTTATTTTTTCAGGCCTAAAGATACGACATCAACTCGATGTACGCAAGTTTTATCAACAGGATAGCCCCGGCGGTGATCAATCCGGCGACAATATCATCCAAAAGCGCACCGATTCCCGATTTCATATTTGCAAAATAGAACACCGGCCACGGTTTGATAATATCGACAAAGCGAAAGAGCGTAAATCCGAGCAACACGTATTTGGGTGTCGCCGGAACAAAGGCAAAGACAAGGATCATTCCGAACAGATGATCGATGCCAATGCGATGGCGATAATCCTCTTCGGTAGCAATTACAAGCGCCGCAGTAGCAACGAGCGAAATCACAAAAATCGGTAGATATGTCATCAGCCCTTTTGCCGAAAAGAGATCCGCAACTACGTGAGGATTTTTCAGAATAAAAATTGCAACAATCGCCGATATTATCGTTCCTGAAGCGGGAAGAAATCCGAGTCCGAAACAGGATACGATCGCCAAGCGAATTCGGGAAAGTGGACTCATCGGTAGCCTCCGTTAATCACCCGACGTTCATTCAGTGCTTGATCGAGGGTGAATCGATCGGCATATTCGAGATCCATTCCCGCCGAAAGCCCGCGAGCGAATCGGCTCACCGTAACGGGATATTCAGCCAAGAGACGGGAAATATAGTGAGCGGTGGTTTCTGCTTCGTTGGAACCACCAAGCCCAATAATCACTTCAGCAATAGACTCGGTGGCCACGCGATGGCGCAGTTGTTCCACCGTGAGCGAATCGGCGGTGATTCCATTCATCGGCGAAAGTACCCCGCCGAGCACGTGATACAATCCGCGATAGCGACCGCTCTGCTCTAAAATCCACATATCGCGCGGGCGTTCAACCACACAAAGTGTTGTGCGATCACGATTTTCAGAACTGCACACCGCACAGATATCCGTTTCACTCCAGGTAAAACAACGGCTACAGCGACATACGCGCTGTTTTGCTTCGATCAACGCGTGAGCCAGTTCATGTGAAACCGACTCATCTTGTTCAAGAAGATACAGTGCCATGCGCCACGCACTCTTCTCCCCCACTGAAGGGAGTTTCTGAAGTGCGGCAGCAAGGCGAATAACGGCTTCTGTCATTGATTAAAACCCGGGAAGTTTCATGCCGCCCGTGATGGCGCCCATGGTTGTTTCGTTGAGCTGTTTTGCCTGATCAAAGGCATTTTTATAGGCCGCCATGATCAGATCTTCAAGCATTTCCACATCGTCAGGATCAACGGCGTCTTTGTTCAGAGTGATTGATTTCATCTCCTGTGAACCAGTCATGACGATTTTCACCATGCCGCCGCCAGCAGTTCCTTCCACCTCTTTTTTCTGAATCTCATCCTGAGCTTTCATCAACTGCGCTTGCATTTTCTGCGCCTGTTTCATCATCTGCTGCATATTTCCGTTCATACGAATCTCCTTTTCAGATTACTTCTGCATTAAATTTATCTATCAGAGCCGCAATGATCGGCTCTCGCTTGATTTCATCTTCAATTGCCCGCTGATGAAACGTCTGACGTGTCACCGGTTCAATTGGCGCGGCCGCTTGCTCAGGAGTCAGTTCGACTTTAGCTCCCACCGTGAGATGCAGTTTTAGTTTTATACCGCTGAACTGAAAAATCTCCCGTTCGATGATTTCGCGATTTTCAGAACGCGAAAGTTCATGCTGTTGAAACGAATAAGTGGGCACAAACTGAATATCAATCGAATCAGCGGTGACTTCCATGACCGAACCAAGCTGAAGCCACGCGGCGAGCACCGGTTTTTGTCGAGCGAACTGCTGAAGAAATCGCGTCCATTCCCGAAGGATATCCACGTTCACCGGGGATTCATTTTTTTCAACCGGCACATCGGGCAAAGTTTCCGTCATCGGCGGTTCGCCCATATCGTTTTCAGATGTGGCGTGATATCCACCCTGATCTACTTCTACCGCGTCGTCATCAATCAAATCCTTGAGATCATCTCCAAGCGATTCGGGAATAGTGGCGGCGATCTCCACAAGTGGTGGAAGTGTAGGTTCTACAATCGGCTCGGTACGCGCAAATGGATCGGCAGTCGAAAAAAGATCTTCCTGCAACTGATGATCCGGCTCATCGTCTTCCACGGGCAGACCGTATTCACTTTCAGGCTCTTCATCGCGGAACGAATCAACTGTTTGCTGATCAAAGAGCGGCGTTTCCTCTGCAAGAGTTTCTAATTCAGCTGAAAGTTCTTCAGCGTGCACAGGAATGGCTTCGGCTTGTACAGGAACGGCTACGGCTTGTACTGGAACGGCTACGGCTTGTACTGGAACGGCTACGGCTTGTACTGGAACGGCTACGGCTTGTAGGAACGGCTTCGGCTTGTACAGGAACGGCTTCGGCTTGTACAGGAACGGCTTCGGCTTGTACAGGAACGGCTTCGGCTTGAACAGGAATGGCTTCGCCTTGTACAGGAACGGCAACAACAGGCGCGACCTGCGGGACAGTATTTGGAATCGGTGGAACCGCAATCGTCGCAGGTTGAGTCACATAGTGAATAGTCGGCGCAATCGGTGCGGGGATTCGTTCGCGCACTTGAATATCGGTAAGATTGTCGTACTTGCCCGTTTTGATCATCTCCATAATCGCCGCAAGGGTTATTGTCCGCTCCATGGAAGCGAGTTTAACCAGAGCCAGTTCCACGGTGAAACGGGGTAAAGTACTCCAGCGAAGATCCCGTTCTGCCGCTGCGAGAACTTCACTCATGCGAAGCAGATCGCCTTCGGAAAAGAGCGATGCCGCCTGACGGTACACCTGTTCATTTTCCGGGGCAAGCCCACTTTTACCGCCGGGAATCGACAAGAAAAGTAGGGTGCGCAGAAAATCGCGGAATCCCGTGAGAAATTCTCCGATATCGTAGCCGCTGTCGAGAGTAAGTTCAAAATGACGAACCGCTCGAGCCGCATCACCATCGGCAATAGCAGTCAATGTTTCGCGATAGACATCGGTAGAAACCAGTCCCAAAACCGAACGAACCTGATTTTCGTGAAGAGTTTCTCCACAAAACGAATAGACTTGGTCGAGAAGCGACAGAGAATCGCGCATCGAACCGGCCGCCTTGTGAGCGATCAGTGCAATAGACTGTTCATCAAAGGCGATATCCTCTTTGTGGCAGATTTTTTTGAGATGTTTGCCGATCTGTTCATCGGAAATAGCGCGAAAATCAAAGCGCTGACACCGCGAATGAATCGTATCGGGAATCTTGTGCGGCTCTGTGGTCGCAAAAATGAAAATGACTTTTTCAGGTGGCTCTTCGAGCGTTTTGAGAAGCGCGTTGAACGCTCCGGTAGAAAGCATGTGCACTTCGTCGATAATAATTATTCGGTACTTTCCACCCATAGAGGTGTAGCCGATATTGTCGCGAAGATCGCGAATGCTATCGACGCCGTTGTTCGAAGCTCCGTCGATCTCCATCACGTCGAAACTGCTCCCCGCAATCACCGCGCGGCAAGAAGAACAGATACCACACGGATTGGGCGTTGGGCCATTTTCGCAATTTAGGGCGCGAGCGAGAATTCGAGCGGAGGTTGTTTTCCCCACGCCTCGCGTTCCGGTGAATATATACGCATGAGCGACACGATCTTTTTCAATCGCCCGTTTGAGTGTATCGGTGATATGCTCCTGACCAACCACATCTTCAAAAACAGTGGGCCGCCATTTGCGGGCAAATACGAGATATCCCATTCGGTTCCCCCGGGTAAAAACGGATCATAAAATACACTGTACACAACCGATAAGAAAGGTATTAAACGGGGAGCAATAAATCGTCGCGATCGATATTTTCAGAGAACTCACCCAAATGTGTCACCACGCCCAATGAATCATCCTATTTTTGAGGGAACTTAAGGGCATCTCTAAAAATACAATTCCTTGTGCATAAGGTATTTTCATACCATGGAGGTGCCAGATGCAACTTGGACTTTTTGACTAC
>JAIFMU010000013.1 GCA_020048285.1 bacterium
CGCTTGCGACCAAGAAAGCCGCTGGGACAGGAAGCGGTTTGGAAGGAAGACCGGCACCGGCCGCGAACTGCGGCATTGGTTTTAACTGCGGTAAATAGGATTATCAGCACAATTTTCCATAAAAATAACTATTACCTATTTATATTCTTATTTTTCACTATAAAATTTGTATTATTCTCTATAAAATTTTTAAAATACTTATATAGAAGTCAGAATTACTTTTAATAATAATTAGAATAGATATACATATTTTATTTTTTCATAATGAAATAATATAGATTCACTCTACTTTTTTTAGTATTGTCGAGAATTATCTAAATAGTATATTCAAGATATAGAGAATATTGCGAATAGTAAAAGAGCATAATTACTTTATATATTGAAGTTTCAGATTTATTAGATTTTATTCATTCTATTTAAATATCATCAGAATTAAAAATGGAGTATCGATGAAAGATAAGAAAAGAGAAACAGTATGTATTACATTTCAAGCGATTGTAAATCAATTAGAGTGTAATCAGGTCATGCGCGATCTCTTGATTCCCTTTGGATACACCCCTGAAACGATTGCTGCTGCGCGATTGCAAATGGAAACATTGGAGCAGCTCATTACGCGAGGACAGTTTCACAGCGGCATTTCGAAAACGGCAACTCAGACGGTGCAGCAACTGATCGGCGACGCCACGTTCCGCTACCGGGGACATAGAACATTGGCCAAAGCGGTGCTAAAGGGAAACAGCGAGACGCGGGCCCGACTGGGGCTCAACGGCAAGCTTTCACTGTCGTATCCGCTCTTTATCGACACGGTGGAACGCCTGTACCGGGCAATTCAGGAAGACCGTGCGGTGGAACAGATTCTTTCGCCGGTGTCGCTGACAAAACGCGAAGCCGATTCGATGATGGTCGCCATAGATCGCATAAAAGCAGAACGAGCCAATCAACTTCGGGTTCAGGAACAACTGCGCCAGAGCCAACACGAACAACAAAAAGCTCAGGCAGAAGCGCAGGCGTGGATCGAACGGTTCATGTCGATCTCCTCAGTGGCACTGGGCAAGGATTCCCCGCTGTTTGGGTTGCTCAAGGGCCTTTCCTGATCCGACAATAACCTATATTTCCGCTCTTTTGCGACATCCAACCAAGCAGGAACTCTATGGAACGAACAAGCCGCCTACCTCACCTTGTGCGCCAAGCAATTTGCCTGTTCGGCTATTCGTTCTATTTTTCGTTTGCTCTGATTTTTGCGGGAATGATGATTCCCTTGTCGCTCATTGCACTTCCCTTTGGAAAATCGGCGGCCCTGTTTCACTTTGGCATGAATCGCGCTCTGTCGCTCCTAGTCAATCAGTTTCTTCCGCTCATTCGCGTCTGTCGGATCATCTCTTTTGAAAATCGCGAACGGCTCGAGACCGCCGGGCCGATGATCGTCATCGGCAATCACCGCAGTTGGCTCGACGGGCCAGTGATTATTTCGCACTGTCGGGGCATTACGCCGATTATGAAAGAGGGGTATGCGAACAACCCGTTTTATCAGATTTTCACGCGGTGGTTTGACTTTATCAGCGTCAACGCTTTCCCGAGGGGAGTCGCAGTTCAACCAGCAAGCTTCTTCCCTTTCGCAAGTTGGCATTTCAGCTTTCTGTGGAAAACAACACCCCTCTCGTGCCGGTATTGCAGAGTGGCGACACGCCGTTTATGACCAAAGGGGAACGGGGCTCCTATTTTCCCCGCCGCGAAGTTCACCTTCGGGTTCGCGTCCTCGAACCGATCATGCCGGAAAAGAACGAAACGGTAAATCAGTTCACCGCGCGGGTCGAACGCCACATCGCTCAAGAACTCAAGACATTTGATCAGGAGATATCCTAATGGCCGCAATTGTGTTTACTCAGGAAGATATTTGCACCCTTCTCCCCCATCGCGATCCCTTTCTCTTTGTGAATCGCGTGGTTCGGTTTCGCCCGGGACGAACTATAACCGCGGAATACGATGTCGATCCCGAATCGTGGTACTTTCGCGGTCATTTCCCCGGTCACCCCATCGTTCCGGGGGTGGTACTCACGGACGCACTAGCGCAAACAGCAGGACTTCTCTGGGGATTCACGAAACGCGAACAGGAGAGCGGAGAAACGCCGGACAAACCGGAGCTGTTCTACCTCGCCGCCGATTCAATGAAATATGTAGAGACTGTTCGGCCCGGCGAAACGGTGACGCTCACCGCAACGGCGGAGAGTTCGTTCGGGGGATTGTTTAAGTATCAGGTCGAAGCGTCGTGTGGTCGCAAAATCGTGGCGCGCGGGGACATGACCCTGGCGATTCAGGAAGGCGGGCTGGAATGAACGTACTTCTTCTGCGATCGAATCCGCGCAAATCTGGTTTTACACAAAAAGCCACCGACCTGGTTCTCGAAGGGCTCAAATCCGGTGGCGCCGAAGTGATCGAAGTGGATCTCTGTCGAAAAACAATCGAATCTTGTACCGGTTGCTACCACTGCTGGACGGCGAATCCGGGGGTCTGCATATTCGACGACGACATGAAACTACTGCTTGAACAGATCCTGGCGGCGGATCTGATTCTCTGTGCCACGCCGCTCTACCACTACACAGTGTCCGCAGCTCTTCTCACCTGTTTGGAACGAACACTACCGCTCTTCTACCCCGCCTTTGAGACATCGCGGCAGGGTTTGTTCAGAAATGGCGCACGATTCCCGGATCAATGGAAAAACAAGAAACTCGCCTATCTTGCCGTGGGAGGAATGCGGGAACAGGAGAACTTTTCAGCACTTCAGGAGACGTTCCGCCGCATTGCCGACGGGATAGATCTCGAACTTACCGCGGAACTGATCCGGCCGGAGTCATTTCTTATGCCCTATAGTCAGGCGCACCCAAAAACGATCAAGACAATCGAAAACGCGCTGGAAACTGCGGGAAGAGAATTGGCGATGACCGGGAAGGTCACGGAAGAGACCACCGCGAAAGTTGCCACGCCAATTTCAGGGAATCGCGACAATTTCAAGGTTCACTCCACGATTTTCTGGGAATACATTGCGGAAACGCAGGAGAGCGGCTTGGATCAAAAGCGAGCAGAACAGATGGTGGTTCGCGATGTGCGAGTACTGATGCACGAAATTGTCACCTATGTCGACCCCGAAGCGACAAAGCGGATCAGGGCAACGATTCAGTTTGTGTTCCCCGATGTGAAACGCGATTACTACATATTCATCGATAAAGGAACAGCAAGTCTTGGCGAAGGCGTCTCGGCGAAAGCGGATCTAACAATCACGGTGAACCAATCCGATTGGGCGGCGATGTTCCTTCGCGAAACGACGCCAATGGCCTGTCTTAGTTCAGGAAAGATCGAACTCAAAGGGGACAAATCGCTTTTTACCCGATTTGACAGACTTTTTCCGCCACCTCGTGAATAAAACAATTTTGTTCAGTTTTCCACAGCACCTAAACCGGTGATTCAACGATCGCGATAACAGCAGATTACTCAAAAGAGCACCGTTCGTGAAGCTGTTTGGCCACTCTTTACGGTTGATTGAGGGCTTTATTACTCTTTTTTAGCAATTTTTGCAGTTTTTTTTTATTTGTTTTATTCTTTCTTTCTGTAAAACATCTATATTTACTCCATCGTTCGAATGAACGGAAGTTAAACTATTAATCCAAAGGGTTAAAAAATGAAACAGTTCCTTATGGCTGCCGCTGCTCTTGCTCTCCTTACCGTTGCTTGCAAAAAACAGGAAGCTGCTCCTGCAACAACCGAAACTGACACAACTGTTGTTGAAGCAACTGTTGACACAGCTGCAGTTGATACTGCTGCTGCAACTGACTCTGCTGCAACTGACACAGCTGCTGCTGCTACCGATTCTGCTGCTGCAACTGATACAGCTGCTGCAAAATAATCAAGCGATACAGCCCGAACAGGTAACTGTTCAAACTGACGTTTGGGGATGGTGTAACAACCATCCCTTTTTTTATCCTCACCTCTCGCCGAGTTATTGATTCAAAAAACCAGCCTTCATTTCACCGCTGACATTATTCTCTATAAATCTTCACCACAGATCGAAATAAGCACAGCCAGAGATCCAAAGACAAAAAAAATCGTCAACACCTAAGGGCGTCAACGATTTCAAGAAGTACAGTAGAAAAAGTGCCTACAACGGTAACAACTCGTTCACTTTCGCGATCAGTTCCGATGGAGAGTCGATAACAGTCCCCTCTTGCGAAACTTGTGCAAGGCGGCGATGTGAATCCCATCCCCACGCCACAGCAATCACAGGAACTCGAACGCGGCGACATGCTAAGACATCGCGCCCCTCATCGCCGACATAGACCATCTGCTCGTGATATAGGCGCTGGTCTTTGAGGAACTTTTTGATTGTTTTGTGCTTCACAAAAAGAGATCGTCCTTTATCACAGCACACTAATTCAAACTCTTCAATCCCGTGAAATCCAAGATAGTGGACGATATTTTTTTTGCGATTACTTGAAATGATCGCCAATTTATACCCTTGTGATTTCAGAGAAGACAATTGCTCCTTTAATCCTTCGACCATTGGAAGATCGACCAAGGAGGTGCGAAATTTCTTTCGGCACCGACGAATCAACGAGGGAAGCTCAAACATGGGAATCTGAAGATATTTCAATTTTTCCATAATATTGAGGTCGCGGAGCTTGTCAATATCACCATTTTCCATTTTGCGACATTTAAAATGCGTGTAGATGTGCTCGTTGTAAAAGGCAACTAAATGATGATTCGTCTCTGCAATGGTCCCATCGAAATCGAACACCACCCATTTATCTGCAGAATATTCCCGACGGATAAATCTTTTCAACAATCCCAATGTGACACCCCGTTTTTTTCGATCTGAGCTTTGACGATACGAATTTCCCCTTCGTTAAATCGCCCAGCGCTTGCTGTTACGATTCGGGAGATAGAACTGGTATTGCAACTCAAAATCAGTGACTCAATTTCTGTAATTTTTGATGGATCAATCAATTTCTCTGCAGTGAGCGTTGAAGAGCGTTTCAAAGCACGGGCGATCATTTTCGCCGCTGAAGGTATTGAAACACCACACTCTTGCGCCGCCTGTACTAACCCAAGGCGCTCTGCTAGTGACACAACATCTTCAACGACTTCGCGCTCTACGGCACGCTTTTCCGCTTTTCGTTCGCGAAGCCCTTGTCCAGGAGAAACGTCAGAACCGCGCTTGAGATGTTGATCAATATCCATAGAGAAATCCGTTCCGAAAGTATATATTTCAGTAACTTAACCCGAGCTTCCGGACGACATTCATTCCGGAGAGCATCTTTGTAAAATAGTATCGGAGCATGAGCAATGAATGGTAAAATAGTAGAACTAACGGGGAACACCCTTACAATAGAGCAAGTTGTCGAGACTATCCGCCATGGAAACTCAATTTCTTTAAATGAAAACTCGCTCGCCCGTTGCCGCGCGAGTCGCAAAGTTCTCGATGACAAAATTGCCGAAGGTCAGGTGATCTACGGTGTTAATACATCGTTTGGACCGATGTGCAACAAAATTATTCATATCGAAGAGATTGAACGACTGCAAATTAATCTCATCCGCAGTCACGCCGCTGGTCTCGGCGACCTTTTTCCCGAAGAGATCGCCCGCGCAACTCTGCTGATTCGACTAAACACTTTGGTCAAGGGATACTCTGGCGTACGTATCGAACTGCTCGAGTTCATGGCAAAAATGTTCAATGCCGGCGTTTCGCCAGTGATTCCATCGCAGGGATCGGTGGGCGCTTCAGGCGACCTGATCCATCTCGCTCACCTTGGATTGGGATTCATTGGCGAAGGCACACTCATTTGTAACGGCGAAGAAAAACCTGCCGCGGAAGTTCTTGCGTCAGTAGGGCTGGAACCATTCCACCTCTCATACAAAGAGGGCTTAGCAATAATGAATGGCACATCCGCCATGACCGCATGCGCCTGCTTTGCACTCTACGATTCTCAACAACTTCTCACCGCTTCAATAGCGACGGCATCATTCGCCATGGAGATATTTGGAGGTATCGATGATGCATTCGACCCCGATCTTCACGGACTGAAACCACATCCGGGACAAGTGGCAATTGCCGAAGCGGTAGAAAACATGATTGCAGGATCAAAAAACATAACCTTCCGCCACGAAGTTCACGACGCTGTGCGCAAGGATGAACAGAG
This sequence comes from bacterium, assembly GCA_020048285.1. Taxonomy (GTDB): domain Bacteria; phylum Fibrobacterota; class Chitinivibrionia; order Chitinivibrionales; family Chitinivibrionaceae; genus JAIFMU01. Next base: position 6,189 of record JAIFMU010000013.1, read on the forward strand.
CGGCGTTGTCTATGAAACCGAAACCACTGTTCAGGATGTTTATTCACTCCGCTGTACGCCGCAGATTCTTGCACCGGTGTATGAAACAATTCGATACAATCGAACAGTGATCGAATGCGAAATGAACTCATCCAACGACAACCCTTTAATCATTCCTGAAAAAAACAAAATTATTCACGGCGGAAATTTTCACGGACAATCGATCTCTTTTGCCATGGATTCTCTGCGAATTGCCATTTCTACACTGTGCAATCTCTCAGAACGCAGACTGAACAAACTGCTCGATCGCAATCTCAACGAAGGGCTACCGGAAAATCTGATTCCGGAAAATGCAGGTCTGACCATGGGATTCATGGGATCTCAATACTTGGCCACGTCTACCACAGCGGAAAACCGTCAACTGGCATCACCGATGTCGGTGAATACAATTTCGAGCAACGAGTCAAATCAAGATGTTGTTTCCATGGGAACTGTTTCCGCGAGACTTGCACTTCGATCTGTAGAAAATGCAAAACACGTGATTACACTTGAATTTCTTGCTGATCTTCAGGCGTTGACGTTTCGGCACAGCGGCGGATTAGGCGAAGGAACGGGAAAAGTATACGCCAAGGCATCAAAAGAGTACGTTCAGTACAACAACGAACGTGTGTTTCGCAACGATCTTCTCAAATTTCGCAAACTACTCTTTGAAACAGATCTACTCGGCTAGTTAGATTACCATAGCCTTTATTTCAGAGCGAATCGATTGTAGATAATCGGTTCGCTCTTTTTGACTTGTTTCAATAAGTTCGCGTTCATTTTCAATTACATGTTTTTTTGCACGCAACTCGTCGATAACTTCAGTGAGCGTTTCAGCTACCGAGGTTGCAGTTTCCGCACCGAATTGATTGAGAAGCAGTGTTATTTTCTCGTAGAACAACCGTGCGTTCTGTTCTGTTGCACGAGCCAAGGATTCGTGAATGGCAATGCGCTTCGACTCTTTGGATCTCCATATTGACGGCGTGGTAAGTAGCGCGATCCCTTCAGCAAAAAGTGCCAATGGCACAGCCGGAAGAGCAATTGTAGTGACTCCGAAATCGTGAACTGTGCGATCGTGAATTCGTATCAGTGAATCAACAGCCAACTGACCTGCACTACTCAAGAGTTCGCGTTCAAGCTGATGTTGCAATGGTTGTAGATCTGAACTCCGAAAACCTGTCAAATTGTTAATCTGTGCTCCCAACCGTTCTGACACCGCTCGAACAACAGACGACACCATTTCGTGAGAAACAACGACACTTTCCATGAGAATCGCAACTGCCCCCATTTTTTCAACGACTTCTGCAATTGCTAGATCCAACTGTTCAATTTTGCATGTCAGTGGCTCGAGTATTGCCGCAAGTCTACAAATTTCATTTTGAATCAGTGAAAGCAATTCATCCTTCGCCACCAACAACTTAGAACGAATCGCTTCAGCTAAAGAGAAATACTTTTCGCGTTGGAGGAAATCTAAGACTTCACTTTCGATTGCATGAAGGCCACTTTCTTCACGAGAATCCTGTGCAATTTTTGCTGAAACTGGAAAAAATCTGCTCTCTACCAAGATATTAGCCTGAGACTGAATTGTTTTTTTGATAAATTGCGAGGTGACATCGAGTTCATCGTCAGTTAGCAAATCTGTTTTGTTGTACACAAAAAAGATTCGTGAAAGATGTGGAGTGATTTGTTTGATAAAATCAAGTTCGATCTGTGTTATCGGCAGATCGGCACTGAGTAGAAACAGAACTGCATCGCACTCTTTCAATAGCTCCACAGTAGCTTTGGTATTGTGAATGTGAGTCGAACCGAACCCAGGCGTATCTATAATCGTAGTACCGTGCGAGAGCAGGGAACTAGGTGCAGTCAACAGAACTCGCTCTACACCCGAACTATTTTCAGGATTTGCTTCCTCTGTAACATACAGTTCGAGGGCTTTACCAATTTCAGAGGTACCAGAAAACCGTTTCTCATCAGCAGTTGCAAATTGAATGATCAGTTCAGACTCTGCGCCATAGCGAATCTCAGTAGGAATCGCTGTGAGTGGAAGAACTGACACAGGAAGAAGATCAATGCCAATAAGGCGGTTGATAAATGTTGATTTACCGCGATTGAACTGTCCGATCACAGCGATGTGCATCTCTCCTTGAGCCAAACGAGAGTGAACTGCCTGTAATGAATGCGCAACCGTTTCAATTCCAAAAAGATCTTCTAACTCTTCACATAGCAAGATAAGTCGTTCGATAGTGCTATCTATTGAAATGTCATCAGCCACAATACACTCCTTTCAAAGATCAATCAATATACATTCCACCGAATTTCATCATGAATTGGAAACACCTTTCAACATTGAACAACAAAAAAGTTGCGTTCAATCACAAACCATGTTACGCTTTGTGTATAGTTTCTTGGCGAAAGCGCCCAACTAAAGTGTAGATTTAGCTACAAGAGAACTGTTCTCAAACTCTAGCTAAATTACACACATGTTTTTAGCATTTATCCAACTATCTGATAATTATATTTGATAGTCTTAAATTAAGCCGATGATACGTACTAGTAATACTACTATTGGGGAATTAATACAACATTATGATCCCGGGAGGGCTGATGGAAAGTAAGGTTTCACAAATCGCCGAGAAACTGCTCAAAGAGGGCGTGGAACAGGGCGAAACAGAAAAAAAGAAGATTGTTGACAGTGCTCGTGAAGAGGCTTCATCGATCCTATCTGCTGCAGAATCAAAAGCAGCTTCGATTATTCAGGAAGCCGAGGCGAAAGCTGCGGAACTGAAGAAAAACGCAGAGTCGGAGATAAAACTCTCTGGTGAGCAGGCAGTAAGTGCGCTCAAGCAGAAAATCACTGATCTCGTCATTACGGAAACCGTTGAAAAGAGCGCCACTGGTTCTCTGGCAGATCCAAAAGTTATGGGCGAGTATATTAATACGGCGCTTCAAAATTGGAAAGGTGAAGCGTCTTCAGTGGAAGTTCTTCTCCCTGAGGCTTCTCGTGCTTCAATGGAATCTGCACTTTCGGCGGCAGTCCAGAACACACTCTTTAATCAGGTAAAACTGACATTCTCGAAAGCGGTAAAAGGCGGTTTTCAGATTGCCCCAACGGGAAGTTCGTACAAGATCACTATGTCCGATGAAGATTTCTCTGGGTTTTTCAAAGAGTATCTCCGCCCACGTGTACGTTCAATCCTGTTTGGTGAGTAACTTATGGCTCAATACTACTACCTTGTAGCGGGCCTTCCTGACATTCTTCAGGGAATACCGAAAAAGGGATTGCTCTACGATCAGGTTATCGATGAGATCAACGATGAATTAACAGAACAGGATCGTACGCTTCTCGAATTGATACGCTATCGATTCGACTGCGACAATCTTGCGTCAATCCTCGAAGGAAAGTCTGACTTTGACAATCGAGGAGTGTTCAATCGCCTTGAATTGGAACAGGAGATCAGTTCTCCCGATGAAGTGCCGGCATTTATGCAAGAGTTTTTGGAGTACAAAAAAGAGGGAAAAGAGTTTTTCCCTGGTCTTGGACTGAAAGAACAAATTCTTGTTGGATATTACGGCACTCTTCTTGAAAATGAAAACCAGTTCGTTCAGGAATGGGCATCGTTTGAACTCGACTTACTCAATCTCATTGCAGCGAGAAGCGCAAAAGGATTGGGATTGTCGCCTGAAAAAAGTGTAATCCCACTGAATGACAATGCAGAGAAATTTGCAAAGAGCAGTGCTGCTGATTTTGGAGTTTCCGGCCATATCAATTGGTTGGATGCAGTTCTTTCAAATTTCAGCACACCGAAAAAACTCGAAATGGCAATTGATACGATTCGTTGGCAAAAAGCCGATGAACTGTGCGATGGGTGTTGGTTTGGCGTCGAAGAGGTTCTCGCGTTTACGGTGAAATTTAATACCGTAGCTCGCTGGATGCAACTCGATCCTGAAACTGGTCTAACCAGACTGAATGACCTGCTTCAGAGCATGAAATCAATGGCTTCAAAACAAAACAGTAACTAACTGGAGGCAGACTGATAATGAGCACGAAGGGTAAAGTTATCGGGGTTGTTGCCAACATGGTAACCCTCAAAGTAGATGGCCCAGTCGGACAAAACGAGATCTGTTTTATCGATCTCAAGGGCGAAAAGCTCATGGCCGAGGTTATCAAAATCACTGGTGATGCGGTGGCGGTGCAGGTATTTGAAAGTACCCGTGGTCTGTATGTCGGCTGTGAAGCGACATTTGAAGATCGCATGCTCGAAGTAACACTCGGGCCGGGAATGCTTTCGAAAATTTACGATGGTCTTCAAAATGACCTCGAAAAAATGGAAGGTGTTTTCCTTAAACGCGGAGACTACACATACGCCCTTGATGCAGACAAAAAATGGGATTTTAAACCATTTGTTGCTGTGGGCGATGAAATTGAATCAGGCGCATGGCTCGGTGAAGTATTGGAAGGCTGGCTTCCTCACCGTATTATGGCTCCGTTCAATCTCAAAGGAACAGCAAAAGTAACTTCAATTGTCGCTGAAGGATCATATCTTTCATCTGATACAATTGCCGTTATTACTACCGCAGACGGCGAATCACTTTCTCTCACGATGGAAATGAAATGGCCGGTCAAAAAAGAGATTCGTGCGTACAAGCACAAGCCACGTCCGTTCAAACTGTTTGAAACGGGTGTTCGCACGCTTGATACACTGAATCCCATTGCCGAAGGCGGTACAGGATTTACTCCCGGTCCATTCGGAGCGGGAAAAACGGTTCTTCAGCACGCGTTGGCAAAAAATGCGGAAGCTGATATTATCGTGATGGTTGCCTGTGGTGAGCGCGCAAACGAAGTTGTGGAAATTTTCCACGAGTTCCCAGAACTGATCGACCCGCGCAGCGGACGTACCCTTATGGAACGTACCGTTATTATTGCGAACACGTCGAACATGCCTGTTGCAGCGCGTGAAGCATCAGTCTATACAGGAATGACAATTGCAGAGTACTATCGTTCAATGGGCTTGAAAGTACTGCTTCTCGCGGACTCCACTTCACGTTGGGCGCAGGCTCTTCGCGAAATGTCAAACCGCATGGAAGAACTTCCTGGCCAAGATGCGTTCCCCATGGACCTTTCGGCGATTATCGCGAACTTCTATTCGCGAGCCGGATTTGTGGAACTGAACAACGGTAAAACCGGATCAATTACCTTCCTCGGATCAGTATCACCAGCAGGTGGTAACTTGAAAGAGCCTGTGACCGAATCGACCCAAAAAGCGTCTCGCTGTTTCTACTCTCTCGACCAGGGACGAGCGGACAGTAAACGCTATCCGTCGATTCATCCGCTTGATTCGTACTCGAAGTACTCTGAATATCCTGAAGTAATGGAGTATCTCAACAGCCGTCTTCAGCCAAACTGGTCGGATATGATTGTTGAAATGAAAGACATTTTGCTTCGCGGTAAAGAGGCGAAGGATCAGATCAACATTCTCGGTGATGACTCTGTTCCCGTTGAATACCACGTGATCTACAACAAATCAGAAGTAATTGACAGTTCGATTCTTCAGCAGGATGCGTTCGACGCAATCGACTCTTCCTGCCCGATGGAACGTCAGCAGTACATGACTAATATCGTTATGGACATCTGCGGTCACTCTTTTGATTTCAGCGGATACGAAGAGATCGGCGGCTATTTCAGAAAGATCAACAATATTATCCGCCAGATGAACTATCAGGAATTTAAGAGCGAGAAATTCCTCTCACTCGAAAAAGAACTGGCAGCGCTGGTAGATGAGAAAAAAATTGATCTTACTGCAGCAGAACGCAGAGCAGACGAACTTCTTGAACTTGTTGAAGAGCGTTCAGCAGAAAGGGTTGCTCAGTAATGAATACAAAAGCGTTTCAAAAGATCTATACGAAAATTGAAAATATCACCAAAGCAACCTGCACTATCCATGCGGAAGGTGTAGCAAACGAAGAGATGGCATACGTTGATGGACGTCCAGCTCAGGTGGTAAAAATCAAAGGGAAAGAAGTGACTCTTCAGGTTTTCACCGGTACTGCCGGTATCAAAACCAATTCGGAAGTTGTTTTTACCGGCAAAGCGCCGACGATCAAACTTTCCGACGATCTTCGCGGTCGTTTCTTCAATGCCTATGGTGATCCTATTGACGGCGGTGCCCCTGTCGAGGGTCGCGAAGTTGAAATTGGTGGCCCATCGGTTAATCCGGTTCGCCGTCAACAGCCTTCGCAGTTCATCCCGACCGGTATTGCTGGTATCGACTTGAACAATACGCTCGTGACTGGTCAGAAGATTCCGTTCTTTGCAGACCCGGATCAGCCGTTCAACCAGGTTATGGCCGACGTGGCACTTCGCGCAGAAGCGGATATGATTATCCTTGGTGGTATGGGACTGTCAAATGATGACTATCTCTACTACAAAGCGCGCTTTGACAACGCCGGTGCTCTCGACCGCATTATCAGTTTTATTAATACAACTGACGATGCTCCAGTTGAACGCCTTCTTGTTCCTGACATGGCGCTCACCACGGCAGAGTACTTTGCGGTGGAAAAACAGATGAAAGTTCTCGTGCTCCTTACGGATGTGACACTCTATGCCGATGCATTGGCGATCGTATCAAACCGTATGGACCAGATTCCTTCTAAGGACTCTATGCCGGGATCACTCTATTCAGACCTTGCGAAGATTTACGAAAAAGCGGTACAGTTCCCCGATGGCGGTTCAATTACCATTATCGCGGTAACAACCCTTTCCGGTGGAGATATTACCCATGCGATTCCGGATAACACCGGGTATATCACAGAAGGTCAGCTCTATCTTCGTCGCGACTCTGACATTGGTAAGGTAATTGTCGATCCATTCCGTTCGCTCTCTCGCTTAAAACAGCTCGTTATTGGTAAGGTAACACGCGAAGACCATCCGCAAGTAATGAACACCTGTGTTCGTCTCTATGCTGATGCAGCTAACGCAAAAACCAAACAGGAAAATGGATTTGACCTATCCGACTACGACGAACGCTGTATTTCCTATGCATCAGAGTATGCAAGAGAACTTTTGGCAATCGATATCGACATTAACGCGGTCAAAATGCTTGATACCGCATGGGACATCCTCGGTAAATATTTCAAACCTGAAGAAGTGGGTATGAAACAGTCGCTGATGGATACATACTGGAAAGGCAACTAAGGCAGGCAATTGTGGCACTGAAATTTCAGTTTAACAAAACTGCTCTGCAGAAGCTGAAAAAGGATCTTAAGATTCGAGAAAAAGCTCTGCCGACCCTTAAAGCAAAGGAGACAGCTCTTCGCCTTGAGGTGAAAAAAGCACGGGATGAGCTCAAAGCTTCCCGTGAACTTTTCGCTCAGCACAAGACGAACATGAGCGAGTTTGATCTTCTCTGGGGAGAATTCCCCGAAGATTTGCTTCAGGTTGGTGACGTGCTGCTTCATTTCAGAAAAATAGCCGGGGTTAAAATCCCCGTATTGGAAGATGTGAAGTTTACTTTTGGAAGAGATTCGCTCTTTGGCCTCCCCGCGTGGTCGGCTACGGGCGTTGAACTTTTGAAAGAATCGTCGACTCTTGAGATTCAGATTTCCATTGCGGAACAGAAACTCGCCGTTCTTGAGTATGCCCGGAAAAAAACGACTCAGAAAGTGAACCTCTATGAAAAGGTTCAGATTCCTGAGTACAACCAGGCGATTCTCAAAATTAAACGGTTCATGGAAGACCAGGCGAATCTGGAGAAATCATCCCAGAAGATCCTGAAAAACAAACTGGCAGCAGCGGAGGTAGCAGCATGATTACAGAGATGAAAAAGCTCGACATTCTGCTCTATCACCGTGAAAAAGAGCAGTTTCTTGCAAACTTGCGCGACGCCGGGGTTGTTCACATTACCGAACGATACGAATCGCTCTCTCGCGAAGCCGAACAACTTCGCAATGAATCAGGTCGAATCGAACGGGTGTTATCGGAACTCAAACGGAGAAAAGCGCGACCCGGAACAACGATTTGTGATGGTGAAGATCTTTTGGCACAGTACGAAAAGGGTGTCGCAGAACGCGATCATCTGAACCAGAAACTGGCTGCGGTGCACAAAGATATTGCAACCCTCGAACCGTGGGGAAATTTTGATCCCATAGTGATTGAAAAATTGCGCAAGAAACGGATTATTTCGCGATTCTTCGAAATTTCCGAACACCAACTCGCTCTTTTTGAGGGAATTGCTCATGAAGTGATTCACAAAAAAGGGAGTACAGTTTGGGTTATGACGATAGAACAGGGTACGACAACCCCCATAGGCGGAATCGATCCACTTCTTCTCCCCGATGCATCACTTGAAGCATTGGGACGAGAAAAAAGCGTACTTGAATCGTCTGTTGTTGCAACTGAGACCCTTTTGGATCAGCTCGCGGCAAAACGGGATCTTCTTGTAGGATTGCAAACGTCGATCAACGAAAAACTCGCCCTTGAAACGGCGCGAATTTCTATGGGCGATATGGGTGAGAATAAAATCCTTCACCTCGAAGGATGGGTTCCGGTTGACCAAACTGTTGTTGTGGAAAAAGTGCTGGCCGAATTTTCGTGTTGGTACGAATTCCTCACTCCGTCTGATAACGAAGCGGTTCCAGTCAAAATGAAAAATGCTCCGGGCTTTCGGCTCTTTGAACCGATCACCAAAATATTCGCTCTGCCGAACTATTTTGAAATCGATCCAACGCCGTTCTTTGCCCCGTTCTATGCATTATTCTTTGGACTGTGTCTCGGAGACGTGGGATATGGCTCACTACTTATTCTCTGTGCAATCATTGGAATGGTAAAGCTGCCTTTGAAAGCTCGACCGATAATGGTGTTGGGGATTATCCTCGGCTTGTCTACCATGATGAGTGGCGTTCTTTTGAACAGTTTCTTTGGGGCACCACTTTTTGCGGGAGCTGATGGAAAAGGAATGCTTGACGGAAGTTACGGTGGTATTGCGTTGCTGCAGAGTGTTCAGATGAATGGAAAAACAATTTTCCCTGCGATGGCACTTTCGGTATTCCTTGGGATGATTCAGATTTCATTGGGTATTCTGCTCAAAGCGATTAACCAGTTCCGCTCAAGTGGATTTGTGTATACTCTCTACCCTATTGGTATGATTTTAATGGTTATTGCATCAACTCTTGGCCTGGTAAAAATGAACTTCCTTGACATGGCAACCTTTGTGGAAATCACCGCAGGGATACCAACTCAGGTTGTCATTGATACCATTATGACTGAGTGGATGACAGTTCCAGCGATTGTCGGATTGGTTATGTTGTTCCTTTTCAACAATCCTGACAAAAAACTGGCGATTCGCCTTCCCTTAGGACTTTGGGAATTCTATGGATTCTCCACCGGCTTGATGGGTGATGCACTTTCGTATATTCGACTTTTTGCTCTTGGACTTGCTGGCGGGCTTCTAGGGATGGCTTTTAACGACATCGCCTTTATGATTTCTGCTGGTGATTCGCCGAAGTTCCTTGTAGTGTTCACGATCCTTGTCTTAATTTTAGGACATTCGATTAACTTTGCGCTCTCGGTTCTTGGCTCATTTGTACACCCACTTCGTTTAACCTTTGTTGAATTCTATAAGAACATCAACTTCCGAGGTGGGTCTAAACCGTATAAACCGTTTATGAAAACAAAAGAATAACAAACTATTGGAGGATTTTATGTTGGATGGAAACATTCTTGCGATGATCGGTCTTGGACTTATGGTAGGACTTTCAGGCTCGGGTTCAGCAATTGGAACCGTTATCGGCGGTCAAGCAGTTATCGGTATGCTCAAAAAGAAACCGGATGCGTTCGGTAACGGTATGGTTCTCGCGGCACTTCCGGCAACACAGGGTCTCTACGGATTCGTAGGCTTTATTATGTACAACGGTATCTTGGCAAAATTTACCACAGGTGCAGGACTTTCTGCATTCCAAGGCGGTGTTGTTCTTGCAGCAGGAATCGCAATGGGACTTGCTTGTTTTATCTCTGCGATCAAACAGGGGCAGGTTTGTGCAAGTGGTATCTCAGCAATTGGTCAAGGTAACGATGTGTTTGGTAACACTCTTATTCTTGCGGCATTCCCTGAGTTCTATGCAATTCTTTCACTTGTTGCGGCAATTCTTATGCAGTCGCTTATCAAAATTGCGTAATTGACTTCCAAATATGCAAACGAAGGCGTTTCCCCATGGGAGACGCCTTTTTTTGTTCATTGCATTCTAATCTGAACCGTGATATACTCAGTTTAATCGAAAGAGTAAGGGGGGTACCATGAAAGGAATCAGTAGTGCAATTCTATGTACAACAGCAATGCTTATTGCAAATGAAGCAGATGACAGTTTGCAAAACTGGCAATGGGAAGGTCTTCACGCAATTAAATTCAATATCAAGGGAAGCGGGGTCGCTGAAGTTGACTCATCGGGAACAATTCAACAGCACCAAATTGATTTGTATTGTCAATTGCCAATACATATGGGCGAGAAGAATTACTTCGGAACAGGATTCATCTATCGCGGAACCATTCCCAACTTAGAAAGCGCGGGCGTTCTCTTTGATCCATCAATAGGGAACATGGGGCAATTCGTATTTGCCTATAACCGCACGTTTACGCCGAAATGGTCACTCTACGCTGAATACAACGGTGGAGTTTCCGGTGTGTGGAAAGATCCGGCATTTTCAAATTCTCATATGGCGTTTACCTATGGAACGTATAAACATTCTCCGCGATCACTATTCCGATTTGGTGGCGGTTTTGCCCACTCCTTTGGCGGATTGACTATCCTGCCTATTCTCGGAGCATCATTTGGATTGACCGACCGCGTTGCTTTGGACATTCTTCTTCCAACCCACGCAAGCCTTCGCTATCGCATAAACAATCGTTTTGAAATGGGAACGCGACTCAACTATCACTCAGGGGGAATGGGTTTTCGCGACTCAATTTCTGAAAACCCATTGTCATACAGTTGGTCACACTTTACCGGATGTGGCTATACCGACATGAGACTCCACAAAAACATCATTCTTCGACTTGAAGGAGGTGCGGAACTGGCGCGTTCGATAACGATTAAGGATGAAAATCACAACGAAATTCTTTCTACAACCGTTGAAAATGCTCCCTATATAGCAGGATCGATTCGACTCCAGATATAAGAACTAATGGTGGCAGTTCCCTCATGAACTGCGGCAAATGTATTTTACGACATAATGTTTGTTTATTTTTTTCAACCTGTGAGGAAACGATAATGGCTAAGTACAGCGTTATGGTAATCGGTCTTGGTAAACGTGGTGGACACCACGTACAGCATTTTAATGCACATCCTGATTTCGAAGTGGTTGCAGTATGCGATCTCAATACTGAAGTTATGGGAAATCTTATCAAAGAGCAGAAAATCGAAGGCGTAAAATTCGGAACAGATGCTCGTGCACTTGCTCTCGAAGTAAAACCTGACGTTCTTGCGTTCATGACCCTTCCAAATCTTCGTCTTCCTTTCGTAAAACTCGCTGTTGAATGCGGTGCAAAAATGGTGGCTTTCGAAAAACCAGTTGCGCTTACTTCTGAAGAAGGTTTTGAAATCAAAAAAATCGTTGAAGAGTCTGGCATCAAAGCGATTCTTTCATACCAGCACCGTTATGGTGTTCACTACCAGGCAGTAAAAGACGTTATCGATTCAGGTGAAATCGGTGAAGTTACCGACGTGTACGCGAACGCAATGGGTTGGCCTGCTCACATGATCGAACACATGCTTCACTATTCGCGTTGGTACGCGGGTAATCCTAAAGCTGTATGGGCAATCGGAAACTCTGCTGGTAAGAACAAACTTACCGCTCCAGACCGTCACAACTCACCTGACTACACCGCTGGTATCGTTTGTTTCGACAACGGTGTTCACGGAACATACGAAGTTGGCGCGGGCGCTCCTGACGTTAAACACGTTGGTAAATGGTTCGGTAAAAACCGTATCGGCGTAAAAGGAACCAAAGGATACGCGGAAGCGTACACCAATGGCGGATACAAAGTTGTTTCAGCAAATGGCGTTAAAGAAGATTTCTCTGGAGCAATGGATTATCATAAAGACATGCCTGGTTACATCCAGGATATGGCTGACGATCTCGATGGCAAAAAAGAGCATCCATGTGGTTTTGTAAATGCGTATGAAAATTTCGAAATCTCTATGGCACTCTACCAGTCTGGTATCAAAGGCGGACAGGTTGCACTTCCATTGACAGAATCAATGAACGAAGTCGCAGTTCTTAAAGCAGTACTTCCAAACAATCCCGTTCTTCCTTCTTTCGAACACGAAGAAACTAAGAAAGAATTCAAACTCTAAGGGATTATTAAAATGGAAGTTATCATTCAGAAAGATAAAGGATCGGCAACAAAACTTGTTGCCCGTCTTTTGGCGAATCAGCTTAACGAAACCCCAACCATGACGCTTGGTCTTGCGACTGGCCGTACCATGGAAGCTCTCTATGACGAACTTGTTCGTTTGTATGAAGCAAAGGAAGTTGACTTTTCGAAATGTGGAAGTTTCAATCTTGACGAATATGTCGGGTTGACTCCGGAAGATCCAAATTCGTACCGTTCGTATATGAACAAATGGCTTTTTGACCGCGTGAATATTCACAAAGCAAAAACTCACGTTCCGAACGGAAGTGCAGAAGATCTTGATGAAGAGTGTCGTAACTACGAAGCTCTCATTCGCGGAGCCGGTGGACTTGATTTTCAGCTTTTGGGAATTGGTTCTTCAGGACATATTGGTTTCAACGAACCACTTTCTGCACTTCGGTCATTGACTCGCGTAAAAGCGTTGACTCGTGATACGATTGAACAGAACAGTGGACTTTTCCCCGATCCATCAATGATGCCACGGCGAGCAATCACCATGGGTGTTGACACGATCCTGAAAAGTAAACGCGCAGTTCTTTTGGCGACGGGTTCAAGCAAGGCTGACATTATTGCGAAAGCGGTTGAAGGTCCACTGACTGCGATCGTGACCGCTTCGGCACTTCAGCTTCACAGCCACTGTACAATCGTGGTTGATGAAGATGCGGCGGCAAAGCTTACGCATCGTGACTATTACGACTGGATTTTCCAGAACGAACCGGAATGGGCGGCATATCGTTAATTTCTGAATGATCGGAAATTTTTTAAGGGGAACTGTGAAAACAGTTCCTTTTTCATTCAAAAGAGGCTGATTTCATTAGCATTTAATGAGCGCTCTATCATGATTGTAAAAAATCAGCAACAAGAAATCTTCAAATAGTATATTTCACGCGGAATTTTACTTACTTTTTTCAATAAACAAGAGGGATGGCTCATGGCTGCTTTCGACATTACAAAATTGCGCAACATTGGTATTTCTGCGCACATCGACTCAGGTAAGACAACTCTTACCGAACGTATTCTTTTCTACACCGGACGTGTACACGCGATTCACGACGTAAAAGGTAAAGACGGTGTCGGCGCAAAAATGGACTCCATGGAACTTGAAAGAGAACGTGGAATTACGATTCAGTCTGCTGCAACTCACGTGAACTGGCAGGGAACTCCGATCAACATTATCGATACCCCGGGACACGTTGACTTCACCGTTGAAGTAGAACGTTCACTCCGCGTACTCGATGGTGCGATCCTTGTACTGTGTGCAACTGCTGGTGTTCAGTCACAGTCGATCACTGTTGACCGTCAGATGAAACGCTACGGTGTTCCACGTCTTGCATTCGTTAACAAATGTGACCGTGCCGGTGCTTCACCATTCCGCGTAACTGAACAGCTTAAAGACAAACTTGGTCTTAACGCTGTTATGATGCAGATCCCTATCGGTCTTGAAGACCAGCATCAGGGTTCTGTTGACCTTCTCACCATGAAAGCATATTACTTCGACGGCGACAACGGTGAAACTATCCGCGAAGAAGAGATCCCTGCGGAACTTCTTGCTATGGCTGAAGAAAAACGCGAAATCATGCTTGAAGAGATCTGTATGTTCGACGACGAACTTATGGAACTTCACCTTGAAGGCGCTGAACTTCCGATGGACAAACTCCACGCGGCAATCCGCAAAGGTGTAATCGCACTTCAACTTGTTCCAGTATTTATGGGATCAGCATACAAAAACAAAGGTGTTCAGCTTCTTCTTAATGCTGTTGAAAAATACCTCCCATGTCCAACAGACTTGGAAAACAAAGGGTTCAATGTTCGTACTGAAGAAGAAGTTATCATTCCTTCAGATGAATCTAAACCTGTTATCATGTATGCGTTCAAACTTACAGAAGACAAGTATGGACAGCTTACCTACGTTCGTATCTATCAGGGCGAACTGAAAAAAGGTGACGAAGTTGAAAATATGCGTACAGGCAAAAAGATCAAAATTGGTCGTCTTGTTCGTATGCACTCTGACGATATGGAACCGATCGAAGCTGCAACCTGTGGTGACATCGTAGCACTCTTCGGTGTTGACTGTGCATCTGGTGACACATTCTGTGCTCCCGGCATCGGCATCTCAGTTGCTTCAATGCACGTTCCAAATCCGGTAATCTCGCTTGCGATTTCACCAAAAGATTCAAAATCTCAGGACAACATGTCTAAAGCTCTCAACCGCTTTACCCGTGAAGACCCGACTTTCAAAACTTACGTTGATGATGAATCAAACGAAACCATCATTCAGGGTATGGGTGAACTTCACCTTGAAGTATACGTTGAACGTATGAGCCGTGAATATGGCGTTCAACTGGCTGTTGGTGCTCCTCAGGTTGCGTACCGCGAAACCATTTCTGGACAGGCTGATTTCAACTACACCCACAAAAAACAGACTGGTGGTAGTGGTCAGTACGGTCGTGTTGCAGGAACCATGTTCGCTATGGAAGCAGAAGGCGATGAAACATACGCATTCGACAACCAGATCAAAGGTGGATCGATTCCAACTGAGTACATCGGTGCGATCGACAAAGGATTCAAAGAAGCGATGGTTAAAGGTACCATGATCGGTGCGACAATCGTAGGCGTGAAAATGATGATCAACGACGGTTCATACCATGCGGTTGACTCATCTGACCAGGCGTTCAAAACTGCTGCGATCGGTGCATTCCGTGAAGCGTATGGCAAGATCAAAAAACAGATCCTTGAGCCAATCATGAAAGTTTCTGTTGAAGGACCAACTGAGTTCCAGGGATCAATCATCGGTACGCTCAACCAGCGTCGCGGTATGATCACCGGAACAAATGAACAGGATAACTACTGCTGTATCGATGCAGAAGTACCACTGTCAGAAATGTTCGGTTACTCAACTGACCTTCGTTCGCAGACTCAGGGTAAAGCAGAATTCTCTATGGAATTCGCAAAATATGGTCCTGTACCAAACTCTATCGGCGAAGAACTTCAGAAAAAATATCAGCTCGAACTCGCGGAATCTCGCAAGTAATCGTTACCTGATTTTTTCAGAGTTGAGGGGAATCCATTTGGATTCCCCTTTTTTTTGGCGTGAGAAACATTAAAAATCGCTGATTTCACAAGAGTATTCGCTGATTATACAAGTGTTTTTACTGATTTTGCAAGTTGTTTTGCTGATTAAGAAAGTTCTTTTGCTGATTATACAAGCTTATTCGCTGATTTTATTAGATTGTCCGCTTGATTTATTTACTATTTTCTTCAGTCTTATTGAGGAGGGGCTATGGAGTATGGGTACGAGAAGAGCAATCGAAAGAAACTCACTGATCGGGAACCGATTTGGTATGAAAACCAGGTGGCACTCTACCGAAAAATTCGCGGGATGAGTCAGGAAGAGCTAGGCAAAGCGGCACGAGTTTCTAAATCGACAATTTATCTAATTGAAAGTCGCCTGATCGAAGTAAAAATGAGTACGGCACTTCATCTGGCTCAAGCACTGGGAGTCGAGGTAGCGGATCTCTTTTTTTCTCCGGAAAAGAAACCGCCATTTCGCAGTGACGTTGTGTGATTACACAACCTCTGCGCCACGGATCGCAACCAATCAATTCCAAATAAAAATCCGGCAGGATAATGCGTAGGGTTTTCACCCTACGTTATTATAAACCGCCCACTTCGGGGCTCAAATCCACACAACCTCCCCGCCACGGATCACAACCAATCAATTCCAAATAAAAATCCGGCAGGATTTATTTTTGACTTTATTAGCGATACAAAAATATTCCAATCATTCAAAGGATTTTTCTTATGAAGACTACCAAATTACTGTTTCTCTTATTGGTTCTCTTTTCATTTGCAAATGCAGTGGTGTACCCTCTTGATACAGCAAATCTTACGTGGGTAAATGGTGTTGCATATCAAAAAATGGAAAAGAATGGTATTACAATTTGGCTTGGATTTGATGATTTGACATCAGAAGAGTATTTGTACGCACGAGTTCTTCTAAAAAACAATACAGGAAGAACTATTAATATTGACTCTGATTGTATGCAAGGATATTCAATTTCTGAATATAGCAACTTTGCAAATTCCATAAAGGTAATTTCACCTGAAGAATTCATAACGAAAATTCGTAAACAAGCAAATGCCCTCGCAATTTTGGGTGGAATTTCAATCGGCTTACAAGGTGCATCTGGAATTATTAATGGATCTAACACATCAACATCAATTATGGCAATGAATAGTACTGCAAGTATGGTAGGTACTTCTGTAGACCGTTTAATTGTAAATGGGTATTCCCGTGCCGATGGGCTTCTATATAAAACCAGTTTAGCTAATAATGAACAGATTTGTGGTACAGTTATTTTAGATAATGCACCAGAATCAGGCCAGTTAAATATTCGGTTTTTAATAGGTAATATTGCGTTTTATTCTCGGAATTTTGCATCAAAATGGGAAACGGCCGATGTTAATACCGATGAGTTAGAGTCAGAATTCGCAAAACTTCCCCAATCGGTATTAACTGATACAACTGAATTTCAGAAGGTTTGGAAGTAATTGATGACTTCATCTTATATGAATTGAGGCAGGAGCCTCACGACAGTCATTCCAAGGCAGTAGCCTTGGAACGAGAATTCATTCGTTGTGTCGTTGAATCATTGCATCGTTGAATCAGAAAAAATTACAAAAGGAATAGATCATGAAAAACCGTTACGACCTGCTTCGCGAAAAGCTTAAATCCGAAATCCTTGTGCTCGATGGAGCGATGGGGACGGAGATCCAGAAATACGGACTCACCGAAGCGGACTATCGCGGGGAAAAGTTCAAGGAGAGCACGATTCTTCTCAAAGGGAACAACGACCTTCTCGTGTTCACTCGCCCCGATGTGATCGGCGGGATTCATACGGCCTATCTTGAAGCGGGCTCCGACATTATCGAAACCTGTACATTCAATTCAAACTCGGTGTCGCAGGAAGATTACAACCTTGAACACATCGTGGCAGAACTCAACTACGAAGGTGCGGTTCTGGCTCGTAAATGTTGTGACGCCATCGAAGCGAAAACTGGTCGTCCTCGTTTTGTTGCCGGAGTTGTGGGACCTACAAGCCGAACCGCTTCGATGTCGCCCGATGTGGAAAATCCCGCGTTTCGAAATGTGACCTTTGATCAGCTCGTGGAAACCTACTATGTTGCCGTGGAAAATTTGGTTCGCGGTGGGGTCGATGCGATTCTTATCGAAACCGTGTTCGACGGACTCAACGCAAAAGCGGCGGGATACGCGGTTCTCAAGTACAACGAAGATAACAATGTGAATGTGCCGATCATGATCTCCGGAACGATCACCGATGCTTCGGGACGAACGCTCACCGGTCAGACCGCGGACGCGTTTTACAACTCGCTCATGCACCTCAAACCGATCACCTTTGGACTCAACTGTGCTCTCGGAACCGACGAAATGATTCCTCACCTTGAAAATCTCGACAAATGGGTTGAGTGCGGGATTTCGACTCACCCGAACGCGGGACTTCCCAACGAACTTGGTTCGTACGACGAACCGGCTTCGCACATGGCGGAAGTTCTCGGCAAGTGTGCGGATCGTGGAATGTTCAATCTTGTGGGTGGATGTTGTGGAACCACGCCGGAACATATTCGCCTGATTTCTGAACAGGTTCGCGGGAAAAAACCGCGTGCGTATGGCGTTCGTTCTCCTTATATGAGACTTTCCGGCCTTGAAACCATGATCGTTTCGCCGGAAACGCTGTTCACCAATGTGGGCGAACGAACCAATGTTTCGGGATCGCTGAAATTTGCTCGTCTCATTCGTGAAAAGAAATACGAAGAAGCTCTCTCGGTCGGTCAGGATCAGGTTGAAAACGGTGCTCAGATTATTGATGTGAACCTTGACGACGCGATGCTCGATGCAAAATCGGAAATGCGTCAGGTTCTCAACTATTTCGCCGTGGATCCAGCGGTTGCCCGCGTTCCGGTGATGGTGGATAGTTCTCGCTGGGAAGTTATCGAAGAAGGACTCAAATCGATTCAGGGAAAAGGAGTTGTGAACTCAATTTCTCTCAAAGAGGGCGAAGAGATCTTTATTCACCACGCCAAAACGATCATGAAATATGGTGCGGCGGTTGTGGTCATGGCGTTCGACGAGGTTGGTCAGGCGGACACGAAAGAGCGGAAAATCGAAATCTGTCACCGTTCGTATAAAATTCTGGTGGATCAGCTTGGATTCAATCCTCAGGACATCATTTTCGACCCGAACATTTTTGCCGTGGGAACCGGTCTCGAAGAGCATCGTCGCTACGCAATCGACTTTATCGAAGCGACCGCGGAAATCAAACGACTTATGCCTCAGGTACATATTTCCGGTGGTGTCAGTAATGTATCGTTCTCGTTCAGAGGAAATAATCCGGTTCGTGAAGCGATGCACAGCTGTTTCCTTTACGAAGCGATCAAAAACGGCATGGACATGGGGATCGTGAATCCGTCTATGCTTCAGGTGTATTCCGACATCGATCCAGAACTGAAACTTCGCGTGGAAGATCTCCTGTTCGACCGTCGCGAAGATGCCACCGAACGCCTTTTGGACTTCGCTCAGAATGTTGAACAGACCGGCCCGAAAGAGGCGAAAACGCAGGAGTGGAGAAATGGAACTCCTTCAGAGAGAATCAAACACGCTCTCGTGAAAGGGATTACCGATTTCCTCAACGACGATGTGGAAGAGTTCCGTGCCAGCGTTCCGTCGAGCGTGCATGTGATCGAAGGTCCGCTCATGGACGGGATGAACTATGTGGGCGAACTGTTCGGTTCCGGCCAGATGTTCCTTCCGCAGGTAGTGAAATCGGCTCGCGTGATGAAACAGGCGGTTGCGTACTTAGCTCCGTTCCTCGAAGCGGAAAAGGGCGACAACGAAACTTCGTCGGCGGGCAAGATTCTTTTGGCGACGGTCAAAGGCGATGTGCATGACATCGGTAAGAATATCGTCGGTATCGTGTTGAAATGTAACAACTACGAAGTGATCGACCTCGGCGTGATGGTTCCTTCGGAGAAGATTTTCGAAGCGGCGATTGAACACAAGGTCGATGCGATCGGGCTTTCGGGACTGATCACGCCTTCGCTGGATGAAATGGTTCATATTGCTACCGTTATGGAAGAGAAAGGGATGACGATCCCGCTGATTCTCGGCGGAGCGACCACTTCGAAAGTTCACACGGCGGTGAAAATCGATCCGTGCTACTCCGGTCCGTCGGTTCATGTGAAAGACGCATCGCTCTGCCCCGGCGTGGTTCAGAAACTGCTCTCCAAAACCGAACGCGAAAGTTTTGTTAAAGAGATCAAGGCGGAATACGAACAGGTTCGCATCGATCGTCTCGGCAAAACCAAGTCGGAAAAAGTGTCGCTTTCGGAGGCTCGTGCGAACAAAATGGTTCCGTCGTTCGATTCGTACACGCCGACCACACCGTCGTTTGTGGGCACAAAAGTGTTTGACGATTACGATCTTGCGGAAATTTCGAACTATATCGACTGGACATTCTTCTTTGCGGGATGGGAAATTCGCGGTGCATTCCCCGATCTTCTTACCGACGAAAAAACCGGTGCCGAAGCGACGAAGCTGTTCACGGACGCGAAAGCGATGCTGACCAAAATCATCGATGAAAAGTGGATCACGGCGAAAGCAGTTGTGGGTTTCTATCCGGCTCATTCGGTGGGCGATGACATTGTTCTCTTTGAAGATGATTCCAAAACCAATGTGATCGGAACTCTTCCGACCCTTCGCCAGCAGATGAAAAAGAATACCGCAAAACCGAACTTCGCTCTGGCGGATTTTATCGCTTCGAAAGATTCCGGCGTTGCTGACTACATCGGATTCTTTGCGGAATCAGCGGGATTCGGTGTGGAAACAAAAGTGCACGAGTTTGAATCTACCGGCGATGACTACTCGGCGATCATGATCAAACTACTTGCCGATCGTCTGGCCGAAGCGTTCTCGGAACTGCTTCACGAAAAAGTTCGCAAAGAGCTTTGGGGTTACGCGGCAGACGAATCGTTCACGCCGACGGAACTGTTCCGCGACAACTATCAGGGGATTCGTCCGGCGTCGGGCTATCCGGCAAATCCGTATCATCCGGAGAAAAAGTTCTATTTCGATCTGATGAAAGTAACCGAAACAATCAGCCTCGAACTGACCGATTCGTTCATGATGAATCCGGTGGCGGCGGTGAGTGGTGTCTACTACGCTCACCCCGATTCTGCCTACTTCGCGGTGGGTAAGATCACGGATGAACAAATCGAAGAGTTCGCGGGCAGAGTCGGCGAGTCGGTAGAGTCGGCGAAGAGATGGTTGGAACCGAATCGGGAGTAATTGCGATTTAACGCTGCATCGACACACCGATGCAGCGAAACTCCGTAGGGGCGAACCTTGTGTTCGCCCTGATTTAATATGAACTTACAATTTAAAATCACATGCAATTGTGAGGGTAACTGATGGATACGGGTATTAAATCAAAAGCATTTCAGTTTTCGCTTGTGCTTATAAGTTTACTTCCACCCATACTTATTGCTCTTTATGTGTATTTTGAAATTAATTACGCCCTTAGCTTTATTTCCAGTGGATTACCATTGCGGCTACCGGTAAACCCCATTTTGGGAATGGCAATTATCGCCTTTGGGATAGCAGTTGCTGTAACCCCGCTTTATCTTCAATTTTGCATAATTGGGAGTAGTAGCATTAAGAAAATCTTACCATTCATACCACTTACTGGTTTAATACTGTGGATATGTCGGATTATCGTTGGACTGTTTCTATTGTCATTAAGTACACCCAGTGATTATTACTCTTGGGTTGATAGTAACGATTTGCCTATGAAATATCTTCAGGGACATTATTATGATTTTTTTCTTGGAAGTGCATTTTTGATTTCATTTTTGGTTACATATGCGGCTACAAAACTACCGTGGGGTATCAGTACCAAAAAGAAACACAGCTATTTTGGATAAAAATGGTCGGTTCCATTTCTGTCCACCGGACAACCCGATCTCAGCCCACGGAGAATTCGTGGTGTTCGAATCAAATCGGAAATCTTGTCCGAAGGACATCAGCATACCAGCCGTGGTCATCGGCCACGGGAGTCAACGGCCACGGGAGTCAACGGCCACGGGAGACATAACCCACGGAAGATTCACGCCCATGAAATTACGCGGCAACGCCGCACCGAACACGCCCCAACGGGGCATCGGATTCTTCGCCCCGTTGGGGCGTATTGATATCCCCGCTCCCCATTTCGTGGGCGATGCCAATTCCGAGGGCGATGCCCACGGCTAGTATACATTCGTCCTTCGGACGAGGTTTCACGACCAGAGATACGCCTCATCATACGAAACCCCGTACCGATCACAAATCCCGCGAAGTTCATCCTTAAAATCCAATTCTTTATGATGCACCTTCTGATTGTCGATATACCGAACCAGCTGATCCAAATGAGACTGACTGATCGAAAAAATCCCGTACCCATCCTGCCAGTGGAAATTCGGATCGAACTGTTTCATCCATTTGGAACTGGGCCGTTTGATCTCTTCCAGAAGCATCGCCGCAGTAACGGTTCTCGGCAGTGAACAGGCGACATGCACATGATTCTCTGTTCCGCCAACCCGATATGCTTCGCACTTGACCACGCGAATACACTCGGCGATATACCTGTGAAGATGTTCCAGCTGATCAGCGGGAATCAGATTCTCTCGATTTTTGGTTGAAAAGACAATGTGGCAGATCATTTTTGAAAGTGATTGCGGCATAATTTCCCCTTTGTTACCCCTTGTTTTGTTATCAAAGTGTACAGTAAGAACAACCGGATTTTCAACCCTGCCGATTCTTCCGTTCGCAACCAATCATCCCACGGAGAATCGGTGGTGTTTGATCCGAGTCCTCCCATTTTTCAAACATGACCACCCAAACCTGAAGAATCCCCCAGCCCTTTCAAGAATGACCATTCATTCATAAGGAATGAGTATCAAACCACAAAGAATGACCGGTAAATCGTTAAGAAAGGGTATCAAACGGTGAAGGATGACCGGTAAATCGTCAAGAATGAGCATGAAATTCAATTGGTTATGGCATTTTTTGCGGAGATTCTCCGTCACACATGGAACAGGTATCTCAAATCGCTGAACACGACCGTATAATCGTTGAACATGACGATGAAAGTCATCATGTTATGTGGCTTTTTCTGCCGTGTAGAGCAACCGTGCAATTCCGGTTCAACGTGCGATGTTTGTTAGCGTAGTTCCGCAATGGTCGATTCGAACTGATCCAAAAACTGTATAATTTCCGATTCGGTCGTCTTGGAAGAGAGGGAGATTCTGATCGCATGAGCGGCCCGATCTTCATCGCCGGTCATGGCGAGAATAATCGGGGAGAGTTCAGTTTTTTTCGAAGAACAGGCCGAGACCGTGGAGATATAAATCTCTTTTTTTACCAACCCGTGAAGGATCGTTTCGGGGCGAATTCCCGCTACGGAACAGTTGAGAATATAGGGCGACCCGGTTTCGGGCGAATTGATTATCACGCCGTCGATCCCGTTGAGTCGCTGGTGAATGATCTGGTTGAGTCGCGTAACTTCGGCGTGTTGAACGGGGAGATTTTCTGTGGCAAGGCGAAGGGCTTTGGCAAAAGCGGCGGCGCGAGGTACATCGGCTGTTCCCGAGCGAAGATCAAACTCCTGCCCCCCGCCGATCATCTGAGATTGAATGATTTGTCGTTCGCGAAGAATCAGCGTACCCGATCCTTTAAGCCCGAAAAACTTATGCGCCGACAGGGAAAGAAAATCTACCGGGCACTCTTGTAATGAAAAAGGGATCTTTCCCACGCCCTGAACCGCATCGACATGGAACAGTGCCCGGTGATTTTTGAGCAGTTGTGCCAGTTCGCGGATTGGATTGATCGCTCCTGACTCATTGTTCACCATCATAATCGACACCAAAATCGTGTCGTCGGTGAGCACTTCGCGAACTTGTTCCACGGTTACCGCGCCATCGGCCCCGACCGGGAGTCGCGTGATTCGGAAGCCTCGCTGTTCGAGATACTCCATGACATTCGCCACAGAGGGATGTTCGCTGTTGGTGGTGATCAGGTGATTACCTCGACTGCGATACATTTCCGCAACTCCGCGAATTGCCAAATTGTTGCTTTCGGTTGCGCCAGAGGTGAAAATTGCTCGATATCCCGCGCCATCGAGGAGCGTCGTCACCTGTGATCGCGCCTGTTCGAGCAACTGTTCCGCTCGTTCACCGATTTTGTGAAGTGAATGAGGATTGGCCCAAAATGATTCGTACACTTTGGTATATGTTTCAAGAACAGATGGTTCCGGTGGGGTCGTGGCGGCATTATCAAGATAGATCACAGGTGTTCTCCGGGAAAAGTTCGGGCTGAAAATAGTTGCTGCCCCGCGCCTGTTTCACTTTTCTGAATGGCAAATGCCCGGGCAGGTGAGAAATGGTCCATCTTTGATCAAAAGATACTCATCCCAAAAGGGAAAAGAACGGCACTGCTCGGGGCGAACGGGGTAGATTGAACACCCTTTTTTCTCATCGTCAAAGTAGATGCAGGCAAATGTACCGTCATCTCGTTCGTTTTCGGCAAGGGATTTTTGTCCGTTGTGACGACAGATTGCATAGGAAGTAAACTCTTCCACGTCGAGGTTGAGATAGTTCGCGATGGCGGCGATCTCCTCGTCGCTGACCCACACCCACGCCGATTCGCCGATACAGCACGAACCTTCGCAGGTTGCACAAGCCGAAGGTTCAAAGGAAAAATCATACGCGGAATTGGAAATCACTGTGGACTCTTTTCAGATCTGGGTATTTTGCTTGCCGGAAGATACATTTTGTTCACCCAAAATATGAAAGGCGCTTCGGGGGAAAGCGCCTTTGGGGGATAACGAGATTTGAGAAACGATTATTCTTCGAGAAGGGCCAAGACAGCTTTCGGGTCGAGATTGCCCTGCGCCGAGAGTGCTTTTTCTTCGTTCCCAAAAATATCGAGAGTCAGTTTTTCAAGGATTGATTGAAGATTGAACGAATCGAGCGGTGAAATTTCAATTGCGCCATTGGTGCGAATGTTCACACTGTCTTTGCTGAGTGCAACCTTTTCGGCGATTTCTGCATTTGCGCGATTCTGATCGGCAATTTTAGCGCGATCTGCAATGGTCGTTGTTTTGCGTTCCTGAGCGGCGTAGAAGCCACTGTTGTCTGTTACTTTCATGAGAGATTCCTTTCTCAGAGTTCTTACCTATCCATGCCAATGTCTACTCAAGATCTGTGCCAACATCAAAATGTTTTAGCAAGAGCCATTAAAATCATAGTGTTACAGAAACAGAGAGTCGGGCTACCTTTGATATTTGCTTTGGCGAGAGGAAAAAGATTCCCTGTGATGGAAAGAAATGGTCTAGTGAAATGAAAAATGTTCCGACCTTTGGGCCGGAACATCTAGCTGAGTTTACTCTCCCGGGAACTCCTTGAGAAGTTCTTCCACTGGGTCATCGCAGCGGGTTCCGTGACAGGCGCCGGTGCCGCATCCTGTTTTAATCGCCACATCGTCTAGAGTGTGAGCTCCTTTTTTAATCGCATCCACGATCGTTTTGCGAGTAATCCCCTTGCACATGCAAATTTTCTTATTATTTAAGATCCATTCATTCGTATCCATCAAACCGTCCTTTCGATCGGATAAATATACAATTATGGTGTGATAAACACGACTCTCCACTTGAATCATTCGTAATAGAGTTGTAAAATGTGGGCAAAACAAGGAGAATCCTATGGTGAAACGAATCTTATTCGTTGATGATAATGAGATGGTACTCAATATTTATCGTCAGGTATTCAGCCGAAAGGGGAACGAGTGGCAATGCTTTTATTCCTCCGATGCGATGGGTGCAATCGATATACTTGAGTATTCGCAAATCGATATGATTATTACCGATCTCGATATGCCCATGTACAACGGAGCACAACTGCTCAATCTTGTACGAGAAAAATACCCCGCAGTGACGCGCATCGTTTTTTCGGGAAGTCGCAGTGTTAAGAACAATATGCAAACGGTAAATTGCGCTCACCGATTTGTTGCGAAACCGAACACTGTCGGTGACCTCGAGCGGATGATCGAAAAAATATTCCGCCTCTACCGCCAGTTAGTGGATCCAAAAACACGGGCGGTCATCAACGGTATCGATCGCCTTCCCGCACTTCCGTCGGTCTACCTCGACCTTCTCGAAGAGTTCAGCCTTCCCAATTTTTCTTTGAAAAAGGTGGGAACACTGATCAGTGGCGATGTGGGTATGACGACAGAAATTTTAAAAATGGTTAACTCTGCCTATTTCGGACTCAACGAATCAGTCTCATCGCCACAACAGGCAGTGACACTTCTCGGTGGAGATATCGTCAAAGGGTTAATACTCACGGCTCATATTTCGCGATCACTCACCAAAGAAGAGCAGGCGTTCTCGATCGAATCATGGGAAAACCATTCGCTTCTTTGCGGAATATTTTGTCAGGCGATTGCTCAATATGAAAAGAAAACACAACAGGAACAGGACACCGCTTTTGTCAGTGGTATCCTTCACGATGTGGGGCGAATCATTCTGGCAACCTCATTCGCTGAAAAATACCGCCGCGTACTCGATATTGCCACGTCGACGCATCAGCCACTTCAGGATGTGGAACGTCAGGTGTTGAACACGACGCACAGTGCGGTAGGCGCCTATCTTCTTGGATTGTGGGGACTTCCTGATCAGATCGTCGAACTGACCGCGACTCACCATTCTCCTGATCAATATCAAGGTGAAAGCAATGATCTCGTGTATATGCTTCACGCCGCAGATATGTTGACCTATGAATTGGTTCCCGAGTTCAATCCCGGGTCGCTTCCAGTTCCTGAGCGGAAAGCCTATTCCCCAGAAATGGAAGCGCGTGTGAATGAATGGCGAGCCTATTGTGCAAAAGTGGGTGTCGAACGGGGGTATCTCGAATCAGGTTCAGTTGCTTCGGGGAGCTCCGACTTTGATCTGACCCCCCTTGGCGATGCCGACAAAGGGGTTTTTGTTCACGGCTACGACGAATTACACTAAATGTGTCCGATTAGGCCGGTTCTTTTACAACGAGAACTGGCCCCACGGCTTTATCCACAACCTTTTCGCTAATACTTCCCAATACTAAATGATAGAGTGCTCCGTGACCGTGAGATCCAATAACGGTCATGCGCGGTTCATTTGTTTTAATCCATTCGAGAATTTCGTAAGCAGGAGAACCATCGCGAAGACAAATTTCGCAGGAGAGTCCAGCGGTTTCAATGCGCTTCTGAGCTTCGCGAAGAAGTTTTTCGCTGTTCTCTTCGAGCATCTCCTGCATGGGAAGATCGGGAAGAATCATTTCTCCTTCGTATAGTGTCGTTTCCGGCATATATTGAACTACGTGCATCAGTGTCACGGTTGTGTTCAGAGCCCGAGCCATTTCGATTGTTTCCGACAGAACTGCCGGCGTAACTTCAGAAAAATCAATTGCAGCTAAAATTGTACGCGCCATAGTAAGCCTCCTGGTTATGAGTCATTATACCACCGCTTTTTAGGGATTACAACACACAAAAAAAGGGCTCCCGAAGGAACCCTCAATTCAAAACGGAACTGCACAGACTTACGCCAGTGTAACCATCCAGTCGTGGCGGTCGTCGATATCGCCGTACTGAATCCCCTGAAGTTCTTTGTAGAGAGCTGAAAGTGTTGCGCCGGCAACTTTCGGATCACCGAAACTGAACTTTTTGTCGCCGTATACAATCGAAGCAACCGGCGTGATTACCGCAGCGGTTCCACAAGAACCAACTTCAACGAAATTCGCAAGCTCTTCAACAGCGATCTGACGACGTTCAACCGTTAGTCCCAGATCTTCCGCAAGAGTCATAAGCGACTTGTTAGTGATCGACGGAAGAACTGATTTCGAATTTGGCGTTACATACTTTTTGTCCGCAGTAATTCCAATGAAATTTGACGTTCCGAACTCATCGATATACTTGTGTTCCGCCGAATCGAGGTAGAGAGATATTGGATATCCCTTTTTCTTCCCTTCTTTGTCGCCCATAAGTCCGGCAGCGTAGTTTCCCCCAGCCTTTACACTTCCCAGCCCCTGAGGTGCAGCGCGGTCGTATTCGGTCTGAATCCACCCTTCGATAGGATTGAACCCATTTTTGTAGTAGGGACCTACAGGCATGCCGAGCATATAGAAATCGTACTCGTCCGCTGGCTGAACACCAACGCGAGCGCCGGAACCGATCAGAAGCGGGCGAACATAGAGTGATGCGCCGGTTCCGTAAGGAGGAACAAAGTCGAGATTTTCGGTGACCAGAAGTTCAAGCGCTTCCATGAACAGATCTTCAGGAATAGTTTCCATCAGAAGGCGTTCTGCCGAGTCGTTGAGACGGCGAGCGTTCTCTTCAGGGCGGAATGCTGCAGTGGTACCATCTTTTTTGGTGAACACTTTAAGACCTTCGAATGCAGCCTGACCATAGTGAAGCGCTGTTGCTGCAACGTGAATCGTTACCATTGGATCGGTAAGCAGTTCCGGTTTCTGCCACGCGCCATCTTTGAACTGCGCGCGAACAAATGAGTTGGTCGCCATGTATGAAAATCCTAGTTCACTCCAATTGATATCCTTTTTCGCCATGAATCTCTCCTTATTCTGAATTGAATTGTCTTCACAAAGAAAATAGATCCCGCCGAAAAGATCTGGATTTTGAAATATGAGAGAAATGAGGTTGAAAATCTCTGTGAAAATGGTGGTTACTCGTAAAACGGAACTTCGACAACCACGAAAATGAAGAAAGGAGATGCGGTTGGGCATTTCTATCAAGTATCGGTTAACTTTTTAAGGACACTCGAGATTGAGCCGAGCTTTAGTGACTCGAACATTGTGGTCCAACAATATTTCTTTAACAGACCTTTCCGGACGTTTGATCAGTGAGAATGGGAGACTTACTGTGAGTAGGGATGCCCCTGTGATCAGTAGTGGTGCAGTCACTTGCGAAGATCGTGTCACATTCTCTTTTTGTGAAACAGAAGCAAAAAAGAGAGTAAAAAAGCCGACGCAAGCACCAGCCCCTACCAAAGAACCACCTGTTATTGCAAGCGTTGTTGCCGTAAATTTATATGGTTTTCTTTCGTTGTACTCTCGTAATTCACCCTCCGTAAAAACTTCAAATCGATCTTTGGAATTCCCATTTCCATCCGTTAAGGTATTCGATAATTTCGTATATGTGTGAACATACAAATGAGATTTAAAAAGAGAGTCTGTAGAAATGTGTTCGTCCGGGAACATACTATCAAATTGTGTCATTGTTTGGTTAAAGCTATCCCATCTTTTATTCCCTGGAGAATTCAATAGAAATGACTTACCAAGAGAATTCTCAATTATGGCGCAGTTATGCTCTTCACCAAAAATGAACATTGCTAGAAATAAAAGTACGAGTAGATCTCTTTTCACGATTATCCTTTCACGAGAAACGGGCAGTTTCTAACACTGCTCACCATCAAATACATTCTTGTTATCAGAAAAATTCCTTGCGTATCGACCGTTTGAAACGGCGGACTACCCCCGCGGTTTCCCGTTCCTCTCTTAGATGGGATTTTCTGCCTACAAACGAATTGAACAGTGATTCATGGCCGGAATGGGATCGCAAATCAGTGCGAGTATAGTATTCAGATGCCCACTGTATGAGGTTTGCAAGATTCGTTTCCGTTTGAATCCGATCATGGTGAATACGGTTTTCACTCCCGCGATCTATCAGCCGTTTTTTGCAGATTTCCCATGGGATATCGAGCCAGATCAGCGTTGTCGCCGAGAGAATAAACGATTGCGCCAGTTCACCGAAGACACCTTCCACAATCCACGATTCTGATGTGAGAGATTCCTGAATAAGTTGATCAACCGTTTCCGGCGATCGTTTGCGGTCAAATCCATTCGGTTCCCAAAAGAGATTGTCGAGATGGGTAACAGGAAATCCGGTCTGATCATGGAGTGTATTAGCCAGCCATGTTTTACCGGATCCGCTGTTTCCAAGGATGATGATTTTGTTCATTGGTGATTCTACTATCCCCGCATCTGCTCTTTCAAAAGCTTATACTTGATCGAATCGAGAAGGGCAATCCACGACGCTTCGATAATATTGGTCGAAACGCCGATGGTTCCCCACCGTTCAAATCCGTCGGAACTTTCGATCAGCACGCGCACTTTTGCCGCTGTTCCCTGCGAACCTTCGAGCACGCGCACCTTGAAATCTTCGAGACGAACCTCTTTCATCACCGGATAGATCGCGCCCACCGCCTTATAGAGTGCATTGCTCAATGCATCAACGGGACCATCGCCTTCGGCCGCAGTGAACACTTCGAGATCGCCGTCGAACACCTTGATAGTCGCCTCGGAAACCGGCGGGTTAGTATCGTGTTTTTCTTCGATAACCCGAAAACTCTTGATCGTGAACGGCTGAACAAAATCGCCCAGTTCTTCGTGAACAATCAGCTGGAACGAACCGTCCGCCGCTTCGAAATGGTAGCCGTCTTTCTCCATATCCTTGATTCGCGCCAGAAGGTTCTGGACGATCGGATCCTTTTTGTCGAGATCAGGGCGAATATCCTTGAGCTTTTCGAGAATCGTCCCCGATCCGGCCTGATCGGAAATGACGAAATTGCGCTTGTTGCCCACTTGTTCGGGCTGAATATGTTCGAAAGCGCGGCGAACCTTGCGCACGCCGTCCACATGAGCGCCCGCTTTGTGAGAAAACGCAGCTTCACCCACATAGGGCGCACGAATATTGAATCCCGTGTTTGCAATATCAGAGACATAGATCGCCGTTTCGGTGATCGAAGCGAGCTGTTCGTCCGTGATCAGCGGAATATTGAGTTTCAGCTGAAGAGCGGGAATGATCGTGCAGAGATTGGCGTTTCCGCACCGTTCGCCGAGCCCGTTGATCGTTCCCTGTACATGAACCGCTCCCAATTCCACGCCGTAAATCGAGTTCGCTTCGGCGCACCCTGTGTCATTATGAAGATGCAGTCCCAGAGGTGCGGTGATTTTGCTCTGTACATCGAGAAAGATCCGGCGAAAATCCCCGGTGAGCATGCCGCCGTTGGTATCGCAGAGAACAATGCAGTCCGCGCCCGCTTCTTGAGCCGCCAAAAGGGAACGAATCGCGTAGTCCGGATTGGCGCGGTATCCGTCAAAGAAGTGTTCCGCGTCGTAGACTACTTCGTCCTTGCGCGCCTTGAGATACGCCACCGATTCGGAAATCATGGTGAGATTTTCATCGAGAGAACAGCGGATAACATCGGTGACGTGAAGATCCCAGCTCTTGCCGAAAATGGTAGCCACCGGCGCGTTGGCTCGAACCACATCGGCGATAAACGGATCATCTTCGATCTTGGTTCCCGGCCGTTTCGTCGAACCGAACGCGGCGATCTTTGCCTTGAGATTCAGCTTGTGCACTTCCGGGTAGAATCTCGAATCGATTTCATTGGTCGGATTCGGCCAGCCCCCTTCTATGTAGTGAACTCCCAAAGCATCCAGTTTTTCTGCCACTTCGAGCTTGTCCCGAAGCGAAAGTCCGATGCCGATAGCCTGATTTCCGTCGCGCAGTGTTGTATCGTATATCTGAACGTTCATGGTTCCCCCAAATGGATTTGTTCTAACGATTCTAAAATAGATTGAAACTCAATCGTGCTATCGGTCGATTTTCGTCATTGGAACACCCGAATTCAGCTCGTGGAGAATCGATGGTGCGCGGTGTATATTTACCGATCAAATGAATGTAGAAAACGTGTGAGGTGAATTCGTGAACATTTTCGCAGAAATTCTCGGTGTGATCGGTTCGATCTGTATCGTCTACAGCTATTTCGCCATTGAAAAAGGGTGGATGAATCGCGATGACCTTCGCTACTACGTGATCAATCTGGCCGGAGCAATTCTTCTGACAATCAGCCTGATTTTTAATTTCAATCTCGGCAGTTTTATGATTGAGATGTTCTGGATCTGGATCTCCGTGGCGGGATTGATTCGACTGCAGCGGGAAAAGAAGAGCCGCCTGTAGAATCATTGCGGTCAAACACATTGTCATACACGCACATTTAGCCCCATAAAAATCTCTATCCAAAAACTTTTCATTCTATCTTTAAAAAAAGATTCAACTTTCGGGAACTTTTGTCACTTCTGCTCTGTCACAGAGTTCGGAAGGGGAAATGCCCCGCAAATTCATTTATTAGGAGGATTCTATGAAACCGATGAAACTGATCGCGTATACGACCTTGGCGGTGATCGTCATGAGTTGTGCAAAAAAAGCAGTGGTCACTGCGCCGGAACCGGTGAAAGAAGTTATGGCTGTAACAAAGCAAGATGTCTCTCAAGAACAGAAAAAACAGGAAATCCTTGAGAAGATTGAACAGGTTCGGAGCGCGAAGATGGCCACTGAAGGAAAAAGCATGAATGTCACTTCCAGTGCTAATATCGCTGGCTATGCCGGAGTTCCGATGGTCGTGGGAGCCATGCCCACGCGTATGATGAAACAGGAAGAGTCACTGCGCGATCTCAATCGCGGTGGTATTGCGCCGAACCAGGAGTTTAATACCGAAGAGTACAACCACATCACCGAAAACCAATTTCTTCGCGTCACTGATGAACCGCTTTCGACCTTTTCCATCGATGTTGATGGCGCATCGTTTAGCAATGCCCGCCGGTTCTTGATGCAACAGAGTCGTCGTCCTCCTGTTGATGCGGTTCGGATCGAAGAGTTTTTCAACTATTTCCGCTACAACTACCCCAATCCCACCGGTGAACATCCGTTCTCCATTACCACCGAACTAGGCGCCTGCCCGTGGAACGATTCGCACAAACTCGTGCATATCGGTATTCAGGGGAAAATGATTGATTTAAGTAAAGCGGCGCCGTCAAACCTCGTCTTTCTACTTGACGTATCGGGATCGATGAACGAATCGAACAAACTGCCCTTGGTGAAAAAATCGTTGGGGCTCCTTCTCGATGAAATGCGTCCCACCGATCGAATCGCACTAGTAGTCTACGCCGGAGCTGCCGGAACCGTGCTTCCTTCCACGCCGGTGTCACAAAAAGAGTTAATCCTCACCGCCATCGATCGCCTCAGTGCCGGTGGTTCCACTGCGGGAGGTCAGGGAATTGAACTGGCGTATAAAACGGCAAAAGAGAATTTCATTCACAACGGAAACAACCGAGTCATTCTCGCCACCGATGGAGATTTCAACGTGGGCGTTTCCAGCGAATCAGAACTGGTGCGACTCATTGAAACGAAGAGAAATGAAAAGATATTTCTCACCGTGTTGGGATTCGGCACAGGGAACTACTCCGATGCGCGGATGGAACAGCTCGCCAATAAGGGGAACGGAAACTACGCCTATATCGACAATCTTCTCGAAGCAAAAAAGGTGTTGGTCACCGAAATGGGCGGAACGCTGTTTACCATTGCCAAAGATGTAAAACTACAGATCGAGTTTAATCCTGCCGAAGTGGCTTCCTATCGATTGATCGGCTACGAAAACCGTCGACTCAACAACGAAGATTTCAACGACGACACCAAGGATGCGGGCGAACTGGGAGCGGGCCACACGGTGACCGCACTCTATGAAATTGTTCCAGTGGGCGCCGAAAAAGACACGCTGAGTAAAGTGGATCCACTGAAATATCAGTCAAAACCTGAAGTGAAACGTTCCGGCGATCTCTGCACGGTGAAATTTCGCTACAAGGCTCCCGAAGGCGATACGAGTAAACTGATCGAAAAGGTGCTGACGCCTTCGATGCGCGGCGGTTCTGATATGAACTGGGCGGTGTCGATGGCGGGATTTGGCATGCTCCTTCGCGAATCGAAACACGCCGGAACACTCACCTGGGAACAGTTGCTCTCCATGGCGCGCGACAGCCGCGGTGAAGATCGCGATGGGTATCGGGCTGAAGCGATTCGCATGATCGAACAGGCGCAGATCCTGACGAAATAAAAAGGAATTCATTGCACACTATGTAGCTTGAGAATTGCGGGTCAGATGAAAAAAGGAGATGCCGGTTGGGCATCTCCTTGAAATATAGTCAGTTTCTGGTTCGGTGAGACGGAAACTTACGGGAGGGCTGACCAAACCGGATACAGGTCAGGAGATAAGTACCTGTTATTTGTAAATGTCCCCTCGAGATCCTGCATCGTAGACATAGACAACAATCTGTTCATCCAGAACCCGATAGAGGAATCGGTACTTGCCAATCCGAAGCCGGTAGTCATTTTCTGAACCTTGCATTTTTTTAATATCGACAATTTCTGACGTCCGTGGCGTACACTTAAGTTCATCAATCGCTTCTTTGAATTTTCTCAAGAGAGTTGCATCGGTATGTTTTTGAAAGAATTTCTGCACTGTTTTGTGGAATTCGACTTTATAATTCACCAAAGAACTCTTTTGCAAACTCCTCTTCAGATACTGTGTTTCCTTTTTTGAAATCATCCATTGCTGAATCGCGCAATTTCAGTTCGTTACTCGTAAAAACAGTGTCATCTTCTTCTGAAAGAATTTTGACGCCTTTGTCAATATGAGTGAGAAGCCAAATAAGGTGATCCTTTACCTGCGGTTCAACATCAATAGTTAGAATCATACCTGTTCCTCCGGTTTTCGTATTTGTCCCATGTCGGAAATATACACTTTTAACTCGAAACCTTAAACAGAAATAAAAGTTGGTAAATCGCGGGGCTGATGAAAAAAGGAGATGCCGGTTGGGCATCTCCTTGAACAATTGAGTGGTGTGAGTCAGTCACCCCTCAGGTGTATGTTAGAAATCTTTGTTTGCGTCCAAAATGTGTTATTGCCCATTTTTTTTCATGCTTACATATCTTTCAAAAAAATCAACAAATTGTACACCCTGTTGGATTTTTGACAGGGCATCATATTCAGAGTATAGAGCAGGTATATCTTTGAAAATTGATCCATCTGGATAATAAGTTGGCACACTATTTACTATAGGGGTTAGACTTATTCTGGGAATCCTACTAGTTTTGGGAGGAGTTAGTGAAAATACCGACACCCATTCTATTGTTGAAGAAATTGAACTATTTGAATTAATCCCACCCATTGCACTCCCAACATTTACTTTTGAAGAAATTGTAGTATGGTGCCAAATGAATGTTCCATCAAAATTTAGAGGAATAAAGTAAGAATTACAATCAAACATACGAGAATCATCTTCTTTTACATAGAATCGTGTACCATCATAACAACCCCATATTTTGCGTTTTTCCCAGATCTTTTTAGAATCAGATGGCACTTTAAAATTAAAGTGTTCAACATTCTTTATTTTATCATCTGAAATTTTTGCATTGAACCGATTAACAGTATCTTCTTTCGCTCGTTCCATCACAATTTCATCACATCCATAAACCGGTGTGTTATAATAAAAGTCCATCCAATGTCGATAGAATCCAACCTTTATTTTTTCTCGAGGCAATGTATAAATGGTTTTTGACGTATCCCAATCTGGCGTTATCAATTTCCCTCTATAAAACTGATATGTTAGTGAATCAATGGAAATCGAACGAACACTATCAAGTAAAAACTCAACAGCAACATCCTTTATTCTTGCTGTTACATACTTTGTTGATTGATCTAAAAGTTGATCTATGTTTGTTATGGTACATGAGCCTTTCTTTCCATTTAGTAATTCTATACGATCGAGCGGTTTTCCAACCAATACACTAAACATGACAAGAACAGACATGAAGAACTTCATTTTATACTAATCCTTAAAACAATTTTATTTATACTTTTCAACTATTATTCAAAAGGTAAAACCAAAAGTCAAACTAACAACTAGATAGTGTGGCGAGAATAACTAACCTAAATTATATCTTTTTGCGCCTTAACTGCCAGTTTCGCACACTACTCACTCTAAAAAGGTTGTTTTCCCCGTCATGACAATGATTCACCCCGTCATGACAATGATTCACCCCGTCATGACAATGATTCACCCCGTCATGACAATGATTCACCCCGTC
>JAIFMU010000266.1 GCA_020048285.1 bacterium
TATCGCATCCTGCGAAGTCGTCCCTTTGAAATTTACAAATCATTGGAAAAAGCCGGGGTAGGGACTCTATTCTTTTCATTTAACGAGAGTTACGGGGAATTTGAACGGGCGGCGCAACATCTGATCACACAGTACAGACTTATTTCGCATCAGGATGTAGAGTTATCTGGAAGGATCGTCATGGAACACAATCGCATCTATCTCTTTGACAACGGGGAACACCCGTTCATATCACTGGTGCGCGATCCTGCCACGGGTTTATGGCGCGACCAATATCGCTAGCCTTTTCGGAGCAGTATTCCATCAACCGCGCATTTCATCTCTGCCACCGTGTAAGGTTTCTGCAGAAAACCTGCAACGCCCATCTCGATCAATTCATCTACCCGTTCATCCTTGCGAAATCCAGAAGAGATCAGTACCGCGATTTCCGGTTTGATTTTGATCAGTTCAATATACGTTTCTCGCCCGCTAAGTATCGGCATAACTAAGTCGAGTACAACCAGATCTATCGAATCTTTATGCTCTTCAAATTGGTCTACTGCTTCACCCCCATTTTCGGCAAACAGCACAGAATGTCCACACGAACGAAGAATTTTCCCCGCAATCTGCCTCAAGACCGGTTCGTCATCGACGACCAAAATAGTCGCATGAACAGGCGATTCGATTGTTTGAACCGTGGGAATAGGCACAATCTCATCTTCTGCATCTTCAAACTCTTCAGGAAGGTAGATAGTAAAGGTGGTACCAACACCGACTTCACTTTCAAACTCTACAAAACCATAGTGTTCTTGAATGATTCGATAGATCATCGAAAGGCCAAGCCCCGTCCCGACTCCTTTTGCTTTAGTCGTAAAAAAGGGGTCGAATATTTTCGAAAAGTTTTCGCGGGGAATGCCAATTCCCGTGTCGGAAATTGAAATTTTCCAGTAGGAACGTTCAAAGGCCGAATGATGCTGTTTCCTGAATCCTTTGTCCGCAATCTGCTGCGAAAGAACAATGGAAAGTCGTCCACCACATTGCTCTTCAGATTTTCGCATAACAGTCATAGCATGAACAGAATTCATTATAAAATTAAGCACAACCTGTTCGATCTGAACAAAATCGGCTTTCACTACGGCTTTGCCTTCGCTGAGTTTCTGTGAAAACACCACCCGTTTATCTACCGATGGGATCGCGATATTAAGCGCGCTTTTTACAACTTGATTTAAATCGATAGTGGCAAAGTTATACTCCTGTTTGCGCGAAAGCAACAACAATTGCTGCACCACTTTTGCCGCCCGATTGCCCGCCTCCTGAACAGTGTCGAGAAATGGGAGGAATTCTTCACGGCTGAGAGTCGAATCTTGTTCATGTTCCATCTTAAACAGTGAAGTTATACTGACAATCCCCGCAAGAATATTGTTAAAATCGTGAGCAATCCCACCGGCCAAATGACCGACAGTTTCCATCTTTTGCGCCTGAAGTAATTGCTGATTTTGAAGTTTTATGAGCCGGTCTCTTCTGAATCGATCTATCCCCGTGGCAATGACCTCGGAGAATTGTGCAATCACCGTTTGGGGCAATTCATACTGCTCGGTATTGCTAATGAGCAACTCCGAGCAGATAAAACCAAGAAGTTGACCTTTGAGTTTAACCGACTGAAGTGTCATGGCAATAATTGCGAGTTCTCCTTCATTTCCCGTCATCCATAAATGGCGTTCAGAAACAGCATCTTCGGGAATTTCATCAATAGACACGACTCCGAATTGGTCGCTTTCACGAAATCGTTCTGCAAACCAAAAGAACTCTAGCAATGAGGGCAAATCTCCCTCTAAAGAGCGAATTGGTACACCTTTTCGTTCCCAATGGGCGGTCAATTCGAATGTTCCGCCGATTTCATTTTTGAGGAACAAATAGGTACGGTCTGAGTGCGAAAAAATCCCTAAGTGTCGCAAGGAATCAGTAATAGAAGGCTTAAACGTCTCCTCACTCATGCCGGTGGTCGCCTTAGATATTTCCCGAAGGAGCTGTTCCAATTCGATTTGCCGATGCAATTGCCGCGATTTTGCTTGGAACGAATCGACAAAAACGGAAATTTCCGAAGAACTGCGCAACGACAGAAACTCCGCAGAATCAATCCACTCTTGATGAATGATTTTGTTCATCGTTTTGATTCGTTTTAATATCGACCGATGAACGAGATAGTTGGCAATTGCTGATCCAATCACAATCACCACAAGGGCAATGAGCAAGAAACCAAACGGGAGAATGGGAATTTGCGAACCCAGAGCTTTTTGAGGTAAAGTCGTCCTGAGGATTGCATTCAGCGACCCGGATATTTCAGACTCTATAGCGACCATGTCTCCTGATTTTTTTTTGATGGAACTCGTCCCAAGGGAGAGCGGTACATTTGACTCTTGTTCGATTACAATGGTTGAGTTATTCGCCGGTGATGAACCGAGGATTTCGTGCTGAGTGCCCTTTGTTTCTGCTTTACAGAGTCGCACAAGAGCATCGTAGGGAATGCGACAATGAATACTTTTCATTGAATCAATTGGTACGACAAAAGCGAGCGACGCATGACAATAGCTCTGTACTGAAAGTCCAGAACAAGGATCTGACATTGTAGTTTTTTTCCTGCGCTCCACTTGGCTCGCAGAAAGTGTTTTTTCCCTAGCACAGATTTCAATAAGTGGTTCTTGGTTTGGGAAAAGAGAGTCAAGGAGTTCCATATCAATGCGATTGTCTCTATTGTAAGTGACACCCAATACGCCAAGCGCTCGCTTCTTTTCATTTATGGAATCATTGATCTCATCTAAAAAGAGCCGCTGTATCCCAATTAATTCACTCCGCGAAGACCGTTCGTTGAATCGGACAATTGAAACGACTATTCCCAAAGTAGCGACTAGAAAAATCAAACTGATAGCGCAGTAGAAAACTACTGCATAATCCTTTCTTTTTGTCGCTACTATAGTCGAAAACAATTTCATTCTGAGTCTCACAGGAAAAACTGTATCTATTTTATCATGATTGCGAATCATATCAATTGATTTATGAGGTACAAATGGAAATAATCACAGGAAATTTATTCACCAATAGCGAAGAGCCACAGCCCGAAGAGCAGTTCGAGTCAATTATCGAAAAGCAATCAATTTGCATCGAACGAATTGTTTCTTCTGGACACTCTTCACCACCAGGATTCTGGTATGACCAAGATCGTGATGAATTTGTCGTTCTCATATCCGGTTCAGCAACACTACGTTTTGAAACACCAGAAACGATAACACCCCTAACTATCGGAGACTATGTGTTCATACCAGCACATACTCGCCACCGAGTTGACTCTACTTCACATGAAATCAACACCGTATGGCTAGCGATTCACTTTTAATAAATATTCCTTGAAAAAATAACCCGTAAACGGTACACTTTAGCAAAATAAACTGCAGGAGAGTGTATGCATGCGGTGATACGCAATTTGCTATTCAGCGGTCTTGATCTGCTTCCTAGTGATTCCCGCTATAGACCGCTCTTTCTTATCAATCTAACGAGTATGTCTTTTGCACTTTTAGCATTATGGTTTACAATTTTTGACATCTTTTATCTTCACAATTTCCGATTGGCCATCTCCAACGGGGCCACAGCATTTGTAGCATCGAGCATCTTTTTCACCATGCGTAAACACCCCCACGTATATCATGGATCAACCGCCGTGCTCTGTACGTTAGCAGTCATGACAATCACACTCTCTCAGATAACACACAACAAAAACTACATCCTTTTATGGACGCTCTTCTTTCCGCTTTTAGCATTCTATTTCAAAGGTTTGCGATATGGAACCTCCCTTTCTCTTCTCTATCTAACACTCCTCATTATCATTGATTTTATTCGTGTCGATGGAAGTCTCTCACTTCAGGCACTTCTCAACTTATTCTTTTCACACGTAGGTGTCATTTTGACGGCATTCTATTTTGAAATGAGCCGCGAAGAGAGCGAACAGCGCCTTCATGAAGAGTTAGCGAAATCAAATGAACGGGGGCGTATTCTTCGCGAAATTTCGATTATCGATGACCTTACGCAGCTCTATAATCGAAATTACTTTAACGAAGTTTTTGACAAAGAGCTACAGCGTGCCCGGCGAGCCGACCGCCTCGTAGCCTTTTTCATTCTCGATGTCGACTATTTCAAGCAGTACAACGACCACTACGGCCATTTCAAAGGAGATCTAGCACTTCAATCAGTGGGGGCACTTCTAAATTGGAAACTAAAACGCGCTGATGACACCGCTTTCCGGCTTGGGGGCGAAGAGTTCGGC
Source organism: bacterium (assembly GCA_020048285.1). GTDB lineage: Bacteria > Fibrobacterota > Chitinivibrionia > Chitinivibrionales > Chitinivibrionaceae > JAIFMU01. The sequence continues at coordinate 4,295 of JAIFMU010000266.1, forward strand.
GGAATCATTCACGGCCATACCAATGAAGATATCTTTGAATTTGCCCAAGCGATTTGCGATGGAATCGAGAAACTGCAAATTCCTCATTCGGAAAGCAAAGTTTCATCGTATCTTACAGCTTCAATAGGCATTACAGTTGTTACACCTGATCGCGCCGACAACCCTGACGAGGTCTATCGCATTGCAGATCAGGCGCTGTATGCCGCAAAACAAAATGGAAGAAACAGGGTGGTCAGTGCTCCGTGAACGGCAAGCAATTCATTTTTAATGCAGAGTATGATTTTCAATTGCGCAATGCAGAAGTAGCCCCACATATTCGATCTTCAGTCGAACTAATGGCTCCTCTGTTTATACCCGCCCTCGATCCAACCGAGGCAATTCTTTCTGATGTAGCTGTTTCACAAGATTTCTATGACTATTTAAACAGCAACACAATTTCCTGTGCACCACTTGTACCAACAGCGTTAGCCTCAAAAGAGCTCCCCACAGAAGCGTGGGGGTGGAGCGAATCAATCATCGAACAGATCAATAATTTCAGCGGGACATTCACCGCTCCATCACCAAAAATCTGCAGAGTTGTCAACAGTCGTCATTTTGCACATAACCACAATATAACAAAGAAATTTGGAACACCTTACTCACAAGTTATCAACAGCCAATGTGAATTACTCGACTACCTCGACCACCACTCATTTTCAAAACTTGTCCTCAAACCGTTCTTTGGCAATTCAGGAGCCGGATTCCTGTTTGTAGATCAATCATCCCCCGAAAATGACGTTCGCCACGCAAGAGAACTTGTTGCATCAGAACCGGTCATCATCGAACCGTGGCTGGATCGAGTCAATGATTTTGCTTCGGTTTTTGAAATCACTCAAGAGGGCGAGTGTCGCATTATCGGCCATCATCGCAATATTTGTAATAGTAGTGGATCATTCTATGGAACACTCATTTGCAAAAATGATCCCGAATTGCAACAGTGGATAGGGCCAATTGAAAAGATGGTATTCACCACTGCCAAGGCACTCCATGATATAGGATATTTTGGGATTGTATCAATCGATTCATTTACATACCTCAACGACAACAGCGAACAAATCGCGCTCTGTGTTGACATAAACTGTCGATACACCATGAGCTATATCGCTCACACGCTGTTCCGCAAGATTGGATCAGAGGCTCTATTTTATCGGTTCATAGCCAAGCGACGACACAAACTCCCTGAAACGTTTGACCAACTGATTGATAAACTAGGAGATATCACCTATGATAAAAAAAGTAAGCGAGGAGTGCTTATGGCGTCACCGATGAGGATCTGCGGATCAGACAAGGTGTGGCGACAGCCTCCGCGATCAGCATTTTGCGTAACAGGAAACACTATCGATGAACTCTTTGAGATTGATGATCAGTTGAGAGAGAGAATTATCTATTAGAGCAGAGCATTGTTAGCTGGGGTCCTGTGAATTTTCGACACAGATCCACAGGTGTTTGTTTTTGGCAAAAAGGAAAACTCTTCCGTAAGAACTTCGAGATACCAGAGAATTTCTTCGGCAGTTTTAACCACTGTAAGATGTTCATCTCCTGCGTGTTCCTGAATGTAGGTATCGATAAGTGGTGACACGCCAGCAACGCAAAGCACCTGTTTGTCAGAATGGCTACAAAGAAAATCGAGTAGAGCCAACGCAGTCACGCTACCGCCGATAACGACCACTACATCCCCACCATTAGCGACAAGTCGATCTGATCCCCAAGCCTGGCCGGTGGGAATCACCACAGAACAATAACCGTTTTGACACGCGATATCACTTCCATTGACCAAGGCAACAACCGGAGCATCGTGATCGAAATCGATCAGCGACTTGCAGACAACTTCACTGATCCCATCTTTTCCATCACAGATAATGCCAAAATGAACCTTAGCTAACTTTTGGCCCAATGAACTAGCAAATAAGATCAAATCTGGCGTTAACTCTTCATGAGAAGCACCTATTATCGATATCATCTTATGTCTCATTCTGCCCCCATTGCAGTTGTGTATTAATTCTATTTTTCGATCATCGTGTATAGATCTGAAAATGAATGACGTTGAAATTCCCACTGTTTATTCTTCGCTAAATATATTCCCCAAGTCGAGAAAATACTTAAAAGAGATTGCAATTGACAAATGACTCTTCATTTTCATATCGTTTTCTCAAAAACAATCTCAAACTACTATACACGAGATGTTCTCAAACAAGTATACATTGAACCATAAAAAGGATTAAACCATGAAAGATATTGAGCAAATTTTCACCTTTATAACTGAATTAGACAAACTAAAAACAATCACTCGACAGAACCGTCCTGTCGGCATCGATCGCAAAGAAAATTCCGCGGAACACTCGTGGCAAGTGGCGGTATTGGCCATGTCGTTATCGAAGTACGCCGCGAGCGAAATAAACATCCTTCGAGTAATCCAAATGCTTCTTCTTCACGATGTTGTAGAAATTGATGCCGGTGACACGATTCTCTACGACGAATTAGCTAGAAAAGCCAAAGAGGAAGAAGAACACAATTCGGCAAAACGAATTTTCGCACTTCTTCCCGATGAGATTGGAACGAGCTATCTTTCGATCTGGGAAGAGTTTGAAACACGAGAAAGCGCTGAAGCGATCTTTGCGTACAGCATGGATCGACTAATGCCGGTGATTCAAAATTTTTACAATTCGCCATCGACTTGGGAAGAGCACAATGTGACGATCGAACAGGTTTTGCGCTTGAATCGCCCAATCGGCAACGGAGTCCCTCGTGTGTGGGAAATTGTTGAGCCCAAAATCGCTGCAGTTTTTGAAACCATACAAACAAGAATTCTCTAAAAAGTGAAAATGACATAACAATAGGATTTCGCACGTCGTTCTCATATTCAAATAACGATTTCAACATTCACCGGTCTATTCACTTTATTCGCTTGGAGAAACAAAAATCAGATAGACTTGACAACGGTGAAGTTATACTCCGGTTACCGAAAACACCCCTGCTGTTCAAGCCATAATTCTTCGAGGCTGGCGGCACGAAAGAATCGTTTATTCGCTGAAATTGCGACCGTTCATGTACGCCCGATCCCATTCTTTATTATATTAGGGCCGGTTCAACTCGAATAGGAGATAGTATGCCAACCTACAGTTATCGTTGCAAAAGCTGCGCTCACACATTCGAGGCATTTCATTCCATGAGTGCAGAACCGCTCACAAAGTGTCCTGAATCTCTCTGTTCTGGCCTAGTTGAAAAACTGTTTGGCTCTGGCGCAGGGATGATTTTCAAGGGCGGAGGTTTCTACGAAACCGATTACAAGAAAAAAACCGGTACACCGGATACGAACTGCAACTCTTGCAGCAGCGCCGGAAGTTGTTCAGAATAGGGAATTAAGATGTTTATTGACGAAACCACGATCACCGTAAAAGCAGGCGATGGCGGAAATGGCTGTTATTCTTATCAGCGCGAGAAATATATCCCAAAAGGGAAACCAAGCGGTGGTAATGGCGGACGCGGTGGCAATATCATCTTTGTCTCTTCGGCTCAGGTACAAACCCTTCAAGACGTATCCTATCGCCGATCGTATGAGGCTGATCGCGGAACCCATGGATCGAGCAGTAACATGTACGGCCACAAAGGCGACGACGTGTCTATCCGCGTTCCCATCGGTACCATCGTCAAAGATTTCGACACAGATGAGATTATTCATGACTTCTTAGAAGAGTTTGAAGAAGTCGTTATCGCTCAAGGAGGTCGCGGTGGCCGTGGCAACCAAGCGCTGGTAACTCGCAACAATCCCTGTCCCGATTCTGCGGAAATGGGCAAACCCGGCGAAGAGCGCAAACTGCGCTTAATTTTAAAAGTAATGGCCGACGTAGGACTTGTTGGTCATCCAAACGCCGGAAAATCAACACTTCTCGCTTCGATTTCACGTGCTCATCCCAAAATTGCCGATTATCCGTTCACCACGATGCATCCTAACCTCGGCATTGTCAAAGTGGGCGAAACACTGAGTTCGTTTGTGATGGCCGATATTCCCGGTATTATCGAAGGTGCTCACGAAGGGAAAGGTCTCGGCATTCGATTCCTGAAGCATATCGAACGCACCCGTGTTTTGGCTATTATGGTCGGAGCCGACGAAGAGAATCCGGAAGCAGTTGCAAAAGAACTAGTGGAAGAGTTACGTCTCTACAGCGAAGAGTTGGCGGAAAAACCAAAACTCTTTATTCTTACCAAAACTGACACCGTTCTCGAAGAGGAACTGGTTGTCCCCGATGGATGGCACCCTATCTCTGCGGTGGCTCAGCAAGGAACACGTGATTTGGTGTTCAAGTTGAAATGGCTCATCGACAACACCAAAGAACCGGAACATCGTTCGATTATAATCTGAACAACTCAACGGAGAAGTAAACTTCTCCGTTTTTTTATTGCCCCTACCTCGTTTTTAGTGGTACAATACCTAGAAACTATCTAGGGGGATTCTATGAAACGAATGATTTGGGCCATAGCTGCAGCAACGATGTTAGCAAGTTCACTTTCCGCAGAAACAATTCTCATGCTCCGTTCTGGGGGTGATGCTTTTGAAGAAGTCGCTCAGAGTTTAAAAGAGCGACTCGCAACGGATTTCACTATCCGCGAAGAGATTATTACTGATCAATTGCCAATCGACAAAACACAGAAACTGATCGACGAGTCAAAACCTTCGCTCGTGATCCTCATGAACAACAACTCCGTAAAAAGCTACAAAGCGTATCAAGGTTCACTCACAACCGGTGTAACTCCCATTCCATCCCTATCGCTTATGACAGCGCTTCTCCCTGCACAAATCAAGGGGATGACCAATGCCACAGGAATCACGTACGAAGTACCAATTGTGACCTCCGTGGTAAACCTTCGATCCATGTTGAATATTGAAACGGTTAAATTGGGCGTCGTGTACCGCGAATTTCTCAAACCATTTGTCGACGAAAATGCCGAGTACTGTAAAAAAGAGAATATTCAGCTCATTCGAGGATTTGTACCATCGGATAATTCAAACTATCAGGATCTTTTGAAAAAAGGGCTCGAACTTCTTGTCACTCAAAAAGGTGCCAACATGATTTGGGTTCCCAATGATCCGGCATTCTTGAAACCTGAGATCATCCGCGATGTGTGGATCCCGTTTTCAGAATCACATGCAATTCCGATTATTGTAGGAGTAGAAAGCATGCTTTCAACAAACGTCAACTTTGGAACCTATGCGGTACTTCCCGACCACAATGCTCTTGGCCAGCAGGCTGCTGATCTCGTCTATACAATTCGAGATGCAGGATGGAAGGTCGATCTTTCCGTTGTGGAACCACCAATTTCGATCTACCAAGTGCTGAATCCCAAAAAGATTAACAAAAAATACAAAATTGATGAAGCCACTGTGGAAGTAGACAAAGTCGTCAAATAGTTGAGCTTTCCTCTATGAAAAAGGCGTTTCCCCAACGGGAAGCGCCTTTGTTTTTTATGCAGAGAGTACGATGAGAATCAACACCTCTACGCGGCGAGTACACTTTCACGATATAATAGACCAACTTAAAAAGAACGTACACCCCAATCGCCCTACTCTTCACCATTGTATGAACAAAAGTAGCATCCTAACTTTTCTGATTTCGCGAAATTGAATAAAAGAAAGGAAACGAGATAAGGAGTGCCAAAATCGCACCGATTGGGGCGAGTATTACACTGCCGAGTATAAAGGCGAGAAAGCCTGCACCACCTTTTTCAACAGCAGTACCGGTCAGTTCGAGACTCTGGAGTGATCCGGGAAGGAATAGATCACCGAGTTTCACCGCGCCGATAATCAGAAAGGGCAGAAATGGTGGAGCGGAAATATTCACTCCGAGAAACGAGATCGGGCGATTGAGTTTCAGTTTTGTCGCCACAAACATTAGGGCAACCACCTGAAAGCCATGAATCGGAAAAATCCCCATAAAGACACCTAAGGAAAACGCGTAGGAAGCTTTCAGTGGCGACGTGTGACTGGTGAGTTCACCGCGGATAAGATTGCGAACCTTCTCCCCCGCCGTTTTCCCTTCCACCTTAATCGAATTGAATGGATTGAGATGGCGAAGCATGGCGCGACTGTGAACCCGGCCAATCCGCATAAAATCGAGAAACGGGCGAAAATGAGAAACCCGCATCTCTTTAGATTGATAGATCTGCTGAACAGGAAACTCTTTGAGTGGAACACCTGCCCAGGCCGCTTCGAGAAGCACTTCCTGTTCATAGTCATATCGATTTGACTTGATTTCAAGCGGTTCGAGATGGGTTAACGGATAGAGCCGAAAGCCGCTTTGCGTATCCGCGAGGGCGAATCCAGTGAAAAGTTTGATCCAAATATTTCCGAACCAACGCCCCAAACGACTCTTGAACGGCACTTTTCCCGAACCTTCGACAGTGCGAGCACCAATCCAGATCGATTCGCTATCTTCGGTAGATTTCTCTAAAAACAAGGGAATCTCATCAGTATTGTGCTGACCATCAGCATCGATAGTTATTACATGGGTAATTCCCTGTGCGAATGCGTATTCAAATCCCGATCGAAGTGCCGCGCCTTTTCCACGATTTTTTTCATGGCAAACAAGTTCTATGTCGCTGCGATTTGTCAGAATAGCACCGGTGCGGTCTGTGGAACCATCGTTCACCACAATGACCCGATCGATCTGGCATTTCACCTGATCGATCACGGTAGCGATAGTTTGTTCATTGTTGTATACCGGTATCAGAACAGCACACGTAGAAACCACGCCTTAAATCCCCAAATCGTTGAGTGCATTGATCACTACGCGAATTTCATCCACCAAACGAGGATGGCGAATTTCAAATGCTTCTACCGCATCGGTGAGCGATTTTAGCAGTGCACGATGGTACTCAAAGGAGAGTTCGCCGGGATTATCCAACACCGGATTGATCGAGTGAAGTAACTCTTCTGCAACGAGTTCACCCGTGAACACCTGATCGCTGATCTGATCGCGAATCTCTTCAAGCCCTTTTTTCATCTCTTCCATGCTGTCGCCCCTTTTATAATTGTTATCGATGCGTGTAGTCCAAATAGAAATACTGTTATTCCAAATAGTTCCTGAATCACCGGAATCCGTGGATTCATGCCGTATGCAACCGTAAAGACTAGCGACAGCGCGGTTAAAATCACCGGAACAATCGCTGTTTTCAATCTATACAATCTCTCGGGAGTCGTCAACAGAACTCCCGCCGCCGCTGAAGATAATCCCACTATCCACCCGCAGGCCACATCGATTGGCCAGTGAACACCCACGGCAATGCGAGAAAACCCCGCAAAAATGATAATCGCAAAGGAGAACCAACGCCATCTCTTTAAATCAGCCATCAGAAAAATAACCCCAAAAATCAGTGCCACCGTAGTCGTATGCCCCGATGGAAAAGACCAACTTCCGGGCAGATGACCGATCACATGAGCCTCGGGAATAATAAAACCGGGGCGAATCACCGTGGTGAGAATTTTTCCGCCCTGCGCAAAGGGAAGTGCTATTGCTGTGGCGACTAGTGCAGCTCGAATCATATCAGGGCGTTTCGCCGCAACAAAAAGAAGAGCCAACGCCGCCATGAACCCATCGCCAAGATTTGTTACTATTGCCCAAAACTGATCCGGCAAGACCATGGCACCGCCGTTGAGTATCAGAAAAAGGTAGCGCCGATCGGCAACAAGAGTGACGATCAACAGGACAAAAAAGAAAAACATCGACTTTTTCCAACGAAGATACGCAAGTTCATGCATTTCCACTTGTACCCTGCCATTCCTTATTCTATACTTATGAACCTAAAATAGATGAAATACCCCTGCATCGACCGAAAAAACAATCGGTCATTGCAGACAACCAAATTCAATACGAGGAGAGCTCCAATGGATCAGAATGTTATTATTGAAAAAGCAAAAGCCTATGTTCAGGCTGAGACCAACACATTTTTCCGCGGTCAAGTAGAAAAACTGATTGCCGAAAACAACATCCCAGAACTTACCGAACGGTTCTATCAGGATCTCGAATTCGGAACAGGCGGCCTTCGCGGCGAAATCGGCGGCGGATACAATCGTATCAACGCGTACACAATTCGCAAAGCAACTCAGGCACTTGCAAACTATGTTCTCTCACTTGGAATCGAAAATCCTTCCGCGGCTGTTGCCTGCGACAGCCGTAATTTTTCTGATCTGTTCGCGAAAGAGACTGCAAAAGTTCTCGCGGCAAACGGAATCAAAGCGTACCTGTACGAATCACTTCGCCCAACACCGCAACTTTCGTTCACCGTTCGCGAACTTGGCTGTACCACCGGCGTTGTGGTTACGGCAAGTCACAACCCTTCGAAGTATAACGGCTACAAAGTCTACTGGAACGATGGTTGTCAGGTGACTCCTCCGCATGATATTAAAATTGTTGAACTGGCTGATAAAGTTACTGAAATCAAAGATATCGATTTTGATGCGGCTGTTAAATCGGGTGCAATCGAAATCATTGGCGAAGCGCTCGACAATAAATATATCGACATGGTGAAAGGACTTTCAATCCGTCCTGAACTGATCAGATCGAATGGCAAAGATGTGAAAGTTGTGTTCACGCCGCTTCACGGAGCGGGGAACATGCCGGTGGCGCGCGCGCTTTCTGAAATGGGAATCGATGTGATTTTCGTGAAAGAACAGCAGGAACCAAACGGCGATTTCCCAACTGTTCCGAAACCAAATCCAGAAGAACAGTCTGCGCTTCAGATGGCGATCGACCTCGCGAAAAAAGAGAACGCCGATCTCGTTCTTGCCACCGACCCGGACGCTGACCGTCTTGGAATCGCGGTTCCTGATGCAAACGGCGAATGGGTTCTGATCACGGGGAATCAGCTCGGTGCGCTCTTGTCTGACTACATTTTCTCGGCGAAAAAAGAGTCGAACACCATGCCGGCAAAACCAGCGTTCGTTAAAACAATCGTGACCACGAACCTTCAGAAAAAGATCGCTGAATCCTACGGCGCAACATCGTTTGATGTTCTGACCGGATTCAAATATATCGGTGAAAAAATCCGCGAGTTCGAAGCGGAAAAATCGTATGACTACTGTTTCGGCGGCGAAGAGTCTTATGGCTATCTGATCGGAACTGCGGTTCGCGACAAGGATGCGGTTTCGGCGTCAATGATGACTGCGGAACTTTGTCTCTATCACCGTTCACAGGGACGGTCGCTTCTCACTCAGCTTGAAACAATCTGGGAAAAGTACGGTTACTATCAGGAAGCGCTGATCAACATGGAGTTCGAAGGCCAGGCGGGTCAGCAGAAAATCGGTGAGATCATGAAAGCGCTTCGTGCGGATCTTCCGAAAGAGCTTGCGGGAATCAACGTGTGTTGCGTGAAAGACTACGCGGCGCGTCAGGCTACTTCGATGAAAACCGGCGAAACTGAAGCGATCGATCTTCCGAAATCAAACGTGCTTCAGTTCATTCTCGAAGATGAAACGATCGTTACCGCTCGTCCTTCCGGAACCGAACCGAAAATCAAGTTCTATGTTTCTGCAAGTCAGATGGGCAAGCTCGAAGATGCGCGCTCGGCAGTTGCGAAAAAAGTAGAAGCGATCGAAGTTGCACTGAAGGCGTTGGTGGGATAAGACTATTTGTGGGGGCAGATTTTTTTGCCCCACTTCTTAAATAAACAATAATAGTACTCCATATTATTCTAACAAAACAAATTTCTACACCAAAGGAAACCCCTTGAAAAAAAATATTATTGCCGTTCTCGGCTGCGTCGCACTGTTATTTGCAAGAGGACACGAAGAACCAGATTCGTGTAAGATCAATAATGCCAATGTAATTTCAAAAACTGATACTGTCTATATTGCCTATCCTGTAAATGGTGGTAATACGGAAGAACTCAACAACACAATTTCGACATACTTTGCGAAATATCAGGCTAAATTTAAAGAAATCCTCATGGAAGAGAATACATTTTCCAATATTACCATTTTGAATGCAGGTGATCCGATACCATCAACGGGACTTATTCTGAAAAGTACTTTGATTGAAATCGATGGTGGGAATAAAGCACTTCGGATGTTCGTTGGCTTTGGAGCGGGTTCTACATGGGCTGAATTTTCATGTGAAGCGTTTAATGCGGGCGATACAACCGCGGCGCTTTTCATGAAACATCGCAAGGGTTCAGCAGGAGGTATGAAAAGTGATGAAGCCATTGAAAATGTAGAAGAAGTTGCAACCGCTTTTGCGTATAAAATTGTTTCTTTGAAAAAATAAGACGTTTATCAACAACGATGTTTGGCGAGCCCTTACTGATACCACGCCAAAACTCTCATGATTCCAGAAATTCAGGGTAAAAGATATTTCTTCCCACTTATACCAAATCCTCCAGAAACATCTGGGGGATTTGGTGTTTTAATAAACCACTTTTGAAAATCAACGCAGACAACTATTTAACTGATTCGACTCCGGACATCGGGGCCACTTTTGTATCAGATTCCGCACAATTCCCCGCAAAAAAGTAGCTATTTCGTGATAGCCATCACAGCATGAACAGTATCAATGAGGTATATTCTCCCGATAAAGATACTTACATTAGGGAGAACTATGAAATCGCTACTTACAATGCTCATGTCGCTGTCACTTCTTTCTGCGGCGAATCTGTCCGATCAGATCGGTTCACTGTCCAAAACACTCTTTGCCGACTCTTCACTCGCTCGGGAAAGTTCAATCGCCGTTCTTCCCTTTGAAACCACGGAAAAAGTGTCCGATGGCGATCTCGGAATCGCCATTGCCGAGTTTCTCATTGCGGACATTGTGAACGATAAAAAAATGACCATTGTTGACCGCAGTCGTCTCACGGCGATTTTGGAAGAACAGAACTTCTCTGCTTCTGAGATGGTTGATTGTCAAGACCATGGGAAGTTACCTCGTCTCAGCGCAGATGATCGACACCAAAACATCGCAGATTCGCGGCGCTGCGAAAATGACACTTCCCGTAAACGGTACCGAACAAGCGGTGAAAGAGCTCTATACTCCCGAAAACTATGTGTCCGGCTCACTTTTCCGCAGTCTCTTGATTCCCGGTTGGGGACAGAGCTTTGCGGAAAAACCAAGCCATGCAATTCTCTTTGGATCACTCTGTGGAGCGGGACTGATCGGGTCAGTGGCGACGGGGATTATTCAAAGGAATTCCTACAACGACTATAGCAACTACACTGAGTTAGGCCAATATCCAGAGACCATTGTAGCTGAACGGGACCGCATTATGGATTCACTAGGCCTCTCAGGTGATAGTGGCGAAGATCGTGCCGATGAAATCTATAAAGAAATCCAAGCGGATAAATACGATGACTACTCAAACAAAAATAAACTGTTTACCATTGCCACCGTTGCCACCGGAACGATCTGGGCGGTCAACGTTATCGATGCGATGATTCTTGGTAAAAAAGCAGAAGGTAAAGTTCGTCTCTACTTCTCCGCAAACCCACTCTCCGAAACCTATTCTGCACAATTTGCACTTTCATTCTAAGGAGTTACTCATGAAAAAGCTGATCCTTCTTCCGATTCTTTTAACAATCATTCTTCTCTCCTGCGGGAAAGAGACCCCACTCTCCACGGAAGAAAAATCCCAAAGGGGAACCATCTCGGGAACGGTCACCGATACAGCGGGAGTTCCAATCATCGGTGTCGGCGTTACCGTTTCAGGAAACACCGCAAAGCCTGGCGGCTACACTACACAAACTGACACATTGGGGCAGTACACGATTCCCGATGTCGAAGCCGGCTTATACCAAGTAACCTTTACTCATGGCTATTTCCTCCCGTCTGTTTTCCCCAATGTTTCAATTGCCAAGGCTGAAGATGGTGCAATCCCGAAAGTTGTTCTTAAAACAAAATTCGCAAAACTATCGGGGATTGTGAAAGATCTACAGGGAAAACCTGTCGATAAAGCTACCGTTTCAATTTCTCCTCGGGGACTGACCGCGACAACCGATTCCAACGGCGTATACACCATTGAAGGGATCACTCTTGAAAAAACAGTTGTATCCGTAACAAAAACAAATTTCGTCACGTCAACAGATACGATAACCTTTACCCCTGACACATTTGTGGTAACGAAACAGTATCTCATTACAGAAAAAAAAGGAACCGTTACCGGGATCGTTAAAAACTCAGCGGGCAAACTGCTTCCCAGTGTGATTGTTACCACTGTTCCCGGTGGTCTTACCGCAGAAACTGATGCGAATGGACAGTATACTCTCACCAATCTCACGCTCGACCAACTCTACTCTCTGAGCTTTTCTCTTGCTGGATATCAGGCAAAATCTGCGTCAGCTCAAGCGACAGAACTACTTCCGAATGCGACCGTTGCAGCAACGCTCACCGAAACCCCCGGTTCTGTAACAGGAACAATTACCAATAGTTCAGGAGCATTACTTCCTGGTGCAGTGGTACGGGTAACGATGGGAGATAGTACCTACGAAGGAACTTCAAATACGGTAGGTGTCTACACAATCACGGGGATTCCTCATGGAACGGGAACGGTCTCTGTTTCTCTTGATGAGTATGCTCCAACAACACTACCTGTTGCAATCTCTCTCGCTAAAAAAGATGTTTCACTCAATGTTGCATTGAATAACTCTCCGGGGAAATTTACCGGTGTTGTTACGGATGAAAAAAATATCCCGCTTGAAAATGTCGCGGTAAATACCGGTAAATACAGTGCGGTAACAAAGGCCGATGGATCGTATGAGTTACCTGTTGGCGCATTGGCGACATATACCTTAACGTTTACCAAAAAGAACTATGAGTCGAGCAGTTCAACAGCTCTTACACTTTCTAGTGCATCTCCATCTTCAATTGTCAATATGGCTCTTAAAGCCAAAACGGGTTCACTGTCTGGGATAGTAAAAAACTCTGCGAATACACATTTAGGTGGAGTCGTTGTAACTACTCTTCCCGGTGGATTTACGGATACCACCGATGCGACCGGGGCTTACTCATTTGCAGGACTCACCCTTGATCAACTCTACTCGGTGACGTTTACAAAAGTAGGCTATGAGACAGGATCCATTCCGGCTCAACTGAATGAAGTAGCACCTTCTGCCATTCTTGAACCGCTCGTTTTGCTCGAAGTTCCCGGATCAATTACCGGAACCGTAACGAACAGTTCTGGAGTAGTTCTCGCCGGCGTTGCGGTAAATGTTGTTATCGGAACCAAAGCGTTTACCGGAATCACTAATACTGTTGGTGTCTACGCGATCAGTGGGATAACTCACGGAACAGGGCAGATCACGTTCACCAGTGATAAGTTTGCTTCGAAAAGTGAACAGGTTTCAATCTCACTGGATGCAAAAGATCTCACTGTCGATGCAGTCCTCAAGCCTTCACCGGGGAAATTTGTCGGTGTGGTGACCGATGCAAATGGTTTGCCATTGGAAAATGTAAACGTCACTTCAGGAGGAAACAGCACCTTTACCATAGCTGACGGAACCTACGAACTCGCTCTTGATGCGCTGGGAACCTATGCGCTCACCTTTACAAAACTGAACTACACAGCGCAAACATCCGCCGCTCTTTCACTGACCAATTCAGCTCCCGTGGGAACAGTGAATATGGTACTGACTGCAAAAGTTGGAACCATTTCCGGCGTTGTTAAAAATGGAGCAAATGAAAGTATCTCTGGCGCAACGGTGACCACTACTCCCGGAGGATTTTCAGTTGTCACCGATGCAAACGGCGCATATTCATTGCCATCGCTTCAAATGGGAATCGAATACTCTATCTCTTGGTCAAAAACGGGCTATGTTCAGTACTCGAATAAATATACCGTCGATGAGATTACTCCGCTGCTATCGGTGAACCCTGTTCTTGTGGAACAAAAAGGATCCATCATGGGAACCGTTGTGGATCTTGATGGCGCTCCTGCCGGTGGAGCGGCAGTCAAACTGGCAAGTCCGCAAGGAACGGCGGATGCAATTGTGGGAACCGATGGCATGTTCAAAATCGATTCTCTTGTTCCGGGGAACTACAAAGTCACCATTGAGGGAGGCGCGGGTTTCACTGATACAATTCTCACGGATTCTGTTATGATTACTAAGAATGCCACCAAAGATATGGGCATTATCAAAGTCATGCGTACATTCAATCGTTCTGTCATCGGAAGTTTTATCGTTCATAAAGACACGGTCGATTCGGTGGTGGCGGAATATCGCGAAATAAATGCGGTGAATTGGACACGGGTGAAATGTTCTTATGGCATTTCCTACGGATTCTCGGGGAAACTTGATATCAATGAAGCTGGGTCAACGTGGATCGTCCGAGTAAAAACCTATGCAAAAGATCGCAAGATCGGCCAGAGTTCTGAAGCGCTCTTTACCAAAACAACCGCCGATATCAACTTCGCCTCCTCCTTTACCGATCCGACGAATGCGATTCCTACGGTAACGATTTCGGCAGATCCCTCGGCAAATATCAACAAAGAGGTAGTTTTTACCGCTAATGAGACCGATCTCGACAGCGGAAAAGTCGTCTCTATTGAATGGACGTTTGGAGATGGTTCAACGGCGACGGGCAAAAAGGTATCCCATACATATCTTACTGAAAAATCATTCCCCGTACAGGTGAAAGTTACCGACGATGACGGAAACACCGCTGTTGCAGTACACAACCTGAATGTAATCAATCCAAACACAGTAATAACTGGGTTGGGCACAGGAATGAAAGCAACGATTAATGATGAAAAGACATTCACCATTACCGCAACTGATGAAAATGGCATTAAGAAATACCTTTGGTACAACGATGCGGTTCTTTTCGCGGAAACAACTGTTCCAACAGCGAAAACGATTCTTTCAACGACAGCGAAACCCGTTTCTATTACGGTAAAAGCAATCGACAATTTCGACGATACGACCTCAGCTTCGGTTTCAATTACTGTTACCAATCAGAAGCCTGATCTTAAAAACGTAACCTTCCCCACAACGGTGAAAGCCGGCGATTCTATCAAAATCCAGTTCACTGCCACCGACGATGGCACAATGAGTTACTCATACGATGCCGGTGCAACGGGAACCTTTACCAAATGCGACAGTGGAAAAATCGCCTTTGTCGCTCCGAATATTCTCGATGCGGACTATCCTGTGAAAATCAAAGTTTCCGATGAGGATAATAATGATTCAATCGTGACGGTTACTGTTGGGGTGAATGTGTGGAGTACAACGATGAGTGGTGATACCAGCTTGACCCAGCTCATCATTAACGGCTCTCGAATTACAACTCTTGGCTATTGCCCGCCGAGTCCGGATCCATTTATAAAAGAGTTCTCTCTCGGGGGTGATGCTCAGGGAGAAAAAGCTATCCCATTTGTAACAGCAAAAGCATTAAGCCTCCTTCCTTCGGGGAGCTATGTAATCGCCGGATCAAAACCGTATGACTCGTACCATCCTCAAGCGTGGTGGATCCGGGAAGCATCAGCATCTACCCCATGGGATGTTGTCAATAATAATGCCAGTACCCACGATTCAGCGAGCATTGTCCATGTTTCAACAACCAGTGATGGTGGGTATATCGCTGGTGGATGGGTGTATTCAATGCAGAAATATCCACTTGTTGTTAAAGTCAACAGTTCCGGTGTTGTACAGTGGCAGAAAATGGTCACTTACACAAACGGCGATACGAAGGCTGTTTTTCAGAATGCGAACGGAACTTCCTCGCTGTTTATGTATGACGGTCAAATGATCACTCTTGATGCAACTGGCAATGCCCTCACCTACACAGCTGTTCTTCCAAGTGGAAATTATCCGGGGAACTTTTCTAAAGCGAGTGATGGAAATTTCCTGTTTAAATTTGGTGCTGCAACTGACATCATTCAGAAAATCAAACCTGATGGCACAAAATTGTGGTCGTACTCTACGGGATATCACAAAACTGTGCTATCCGAAAACAGTACTGGTGATATTGCCTATGCATCTGAAGGTGCGGGGATTGGTGATCTCTGGGTGGGAAGTCTAACTTCTTCTGGTGCAGTCAAGATTACGGGTAAACTGATAAAAGCTTCCTTTGGGATACCTGTAAGCATCGCCGCAACGGCTGATGGAGGATATGTTGTTCTTTGTACGACAACTTCCGGTTCAAAACTGCTCAAACTGGACGCGGACTTGAATACTCAGAAGTTGTAAACAATTGTAGCATTCAAACTATTCGGCCTCGGAGAAATCCGGGGCCGTTTTGTATCCCGCCTGAACCATGATCGTCCCGTTCCATCGGGATTCTCACAATTTCAGGGTAATATGTAGGGGCGATCTGCGATCGCCTTTTGGGGGCGTTTGCAAAACGCCCGTACAATATTTTTATTTATGGGCAAATGCCCGAAGGTTTGCCGGAACGCCGGACAGCAGTCGCACAAAAGTGCGAGCCTTCACCGGAACACCGGACACCCTTCGCACAAACGTGCGAAGCTCCACCGGAACGCCGGAGACCATTCGCACAAACATGCGAACCTTCACCGGAACTCCCGACACCCTTCGCACAAACATGCGAACCTTCACCGGAACTCCCGACACCCTTCGCACAAACATGCGAAGGGTTTTTTCAAACCACAACATCGCACTATTCAATTGCTTTGACACTTATTATATTAGTTCTAGCCAATGAATTACGATGACACAATTCACAGAAAAAGGAGTGTCACATGTCGATTGTAAAACTAAAAGCGCGAGCGAAGATTTCCCTCGTCACCACCGCGGCCCGGGAGATCGGGATCGCCTATGCGAACGATCTTGCTATTCACCAAAACAGCGATCTTTCAGGAATCATCGGTTCCATGAATGCACAGGAAACGGCGATCAACGTTATGCTGAATCAGCAGACCACGTTCACGGTTCAGGATACGAAAGATGGCGTACGCGATTCAATCACTCGCGATCTCGCCAAAGCGATTACCGGTTATATGGCGATTCCGGTAGAACCGATTCGTTCGGCGGCAATCGAACTGGATGCGGTGTTTGCTCCCTTTGGCGTTTCAATGGTCGATGAATCATACGGTGTTGAAAGTGGAAAAATCAATGGATTTCTGGCAAAAGCAACCACACCGGCCATGAAAGAAAAAACAAAACTACTTCCCGGTATCGATCTGCTTCTCAGTTCACTGGCGGAAGCTCAAGCGGATTTCGAAACATCATACGTTGCCTACGAAGAGGCGATGGCGGACAAAAAAGAAGTGTCCAGTGCCTCAGCGTTGAAACCAGCTCTGGTGGAAACAATCAATGGAAAACTGGTGACACTTCTTCGCGCTCTGGTCATGCTCAACGAAACGCAGTACGGTCACTTTGCAACGGTGGTGGGCCAGATCATCGATCGGGCGAACAGCGCGAGCAAATCTTAGAATCGGATTTTGCACAAATCCAGTTCAACGCCATTCGGCCTCGGAGAGATCCGGGGCCGTTTTCATTCTCCATCGACACGTACCGCACAATTACCCCACAACATATTTTCCCGCAAACAAAAAGGAGAACCCATGAACTATGAAATCATTCTCGTGGCAGTAGCGCTTGCCATGGACGCCTTTGCTGTAGCTCTTTCGAGCGGTATGACTATCCCTCGTGTAAAACTGATTCACGCGCTGAAAATTGGCGGAGTGTTCGGTCTGTTTCAGGGAGTGATGCCGGTGATTGGCTATCTTGGGGGAACACTCTTCGCCAAACAGATTTCAGCGATCGACCACTGGGTCGCCTTTGTTCTTCTGGCGATAATCGGCGGCAAGATGATTCACGAAGCGTTTGAAAAAGATGATGATGAAGAACCGAAAGATCCACTCAAGTGGAGCGTACTGCTTCCGCTTGCCGTGGCCACCAGTATCGATGCTCTTGCGGTAGGTGTAACGTTCCCCGCGCTCAATGTGCCACTGTTCATGGGAGTTGCCATTATCGGTGTGATCACCTTCGGGATTTCCGGAGCAGGCGTGCTTATGGGGCATCGGTTTGGACACAAACTGGGCGAACGGGCGGAACTGTTCGGGGGAGTGGTATTGATCGCTATCGGCATAAAAATTTTGGTCAGTCATCTCACGGGAGCATAGCAAAATTTACGAAGACTCATTTCTCTGCAACAACGGCGAACCTTTTTGGCTCGCCGTTGTTCGTTTGGTCGTTTATCTCCGTTTTTCACGCTTGCGGAAAAACTTCACCAGCGGTTCGACATAGCCTTCGTGAGTGGTCACTTGGCAGTAATCGACGCGGTTCTTGGCAAACCAATCATCCCGTTTTTCACAGCGAAGTTTCTCTTTGTTCGCAAACGCTTCGCGGAACTTGCGGTTCCCCGTATCGATCATCACCGTGTGGCCCGTTTCCTGATCGTAGAGTTCCATCAGTCCCACGTTCGGAAGTTCGCTTTCGCGCGCATCGTCGGTGGAGATCGCGATCAGATCGTGACGGCGAGCGGTCACGGTCAAGAGCTGTTCGTAGCCGGAATCGCGGAAATCTGAAACTAAGAACGTCACTGATTTCTTTTTCTGGATTCGGTTCAGATGCGCCAGTGCTCCTGCGATATCAGTTCCGCGACCTTTTGGTTCGAAATAGAGCAGATCGCGGATCAGGTGAAGTACGTGATTTCTTCCTTTTTTAGGAGGAATGTACTTTTCAACCCGATCAGAAAAGAGCAAGAGACCGACCTGGTCGTTGTTTCGAATCGCCGAGAATGCGAGAAGTGCACCGAGTTCGGCGGTCATTTCACTCTTGGTCTGATTTTTCGTACCGAAATCTCCAGAACCGGAAACGTCGATCACAAGCATCACCGTCAGTTCGCGCTCTTCCTCGTTGCGTTTCACAAATGGTTCGCCGGTTCGTGCGGTTACGTTCCAGTCGATCATTCGAATATCGTCACCCTCATCGTAGTGGCGAACTTCGGCAAACTCCATCCCATTTCCCTTGAACACAGTGCGATATTCACCGCCCATGATCGAATCGATAATGGTTTTCGTTTTGATCTCAATCCGGCGAACCGACTGGAG
>JAIFMU010000131.1 GCA_020048285.1 bacterium
CTGAAAATTGCAGTTACAGCAATTTTGAATAGGGATTATCGTTTACTGTCTGTTGATCAAATTCGAAAATGCAATTTTTAGAGGTTCCCATCATTATTTCTGCTGTAAAAAAATGAGTTTCCACAGGAAAAGTTTCAGTTATTGCTGGAGAATTGTCAGTTTCTCCTATGAGAATCTCAGTTTCTGCAGGCGATGAGGTGAGTTTTTCCAACGGGAATCTCAGTTTTTCCTATGAGAATCTCAGTTTCTGCTGGTAATGGAGTGAGTTTCTGCGAGTGAATAGTGAGTTTCTGCAGCTGTTTCTATTTCGTACTGGGAGAAGTTCTATTTTAGCAGGGAATATTTCAATTTTACCGTGTGAGGGATTCGTATGAGTGACACAAAATTTCTAGGAGCTTTTCGCGCACCGTTTTTTATCTGGTTCTTGGTTCGGAAAATTAAGAAAATTCCCAACTGCATCGTTCATGAACCGATTGTCGATTACGCCAATACCTTTGACGTTACCTATGATTTTGAAGTTGATGGGTGGCGGTTTCGGATCGAACGAGAGTATAGCGATTGCAAGCTCTATGTGAAAGGGCGGAATGCTCCGGCTGAGGTGACCGAACGGGTGAAAGCGATTTTCGTTAAGCGATAAATCGAAAACTGTAGCACGATTCACGGGGGTTTTCATGTTTCATTCAAGGAGTTTTCGATGAAAGTTGATGTGGCGGTTCAAAATTTCAAAAAGCCTGAGTTGCTTCTGTACACCCTGGCAACTCTTCACGCTCAATGCCGCGATCTCATTGATACGGTCTACATCAACGACGACCTTTCCGGCGAAGAGTTTTTGACGGTACTTCGGTCTGATCGAGTAAAAGAGCTTCTTTTTCCGTGGAACATCGCAATTCGCGTCAATACTCAGCGCAACGGCTGGTGGTCGAATATTGTTTCCGGGTATCGACCGCAGTATCTTACGCCATTTCACTATGTAAAACGGTACCTGCTCAGTTTGTGGCGTTCCGGCCACGGCACGTCTCAGCGCGAAGATATTCGCTACCAGTGGGCACTCGATTCGACCGATAAGAAATATCTCTTTGTGATTCACGACGATGTTGAGTTTCATGACAATATTCTGGCACTGTACATTTTGACGATTGAATCGCTGAAAAAGCCGGCAATCGTGGGCGATCTCGGTCAGTGTTGGCGGTGTACTTATCAACAGGATGGCTGTTCTTCGGATATAATTATGAGCGGAAAACGTCCATCGCCAATTTGGCCGGATACGCAGAGAAATCCCGGTGATACTCAGTGGGCATGTCGAGTCAATGAGTGGTGTTCGTTGGTGTCGGTTGAGGCTACTCACGAAATACTTGAAAGTCAAAAATTGTTCTTTGGGAACATGGATAACAACGGCGACAGCACTGCCTATTGGTTTTATTGTGCCGTGAACGCGGGATATGAATTTTCAGAACCGATTCCTACGGCTAAGCGCACCTCCTATTATATCCACGGTTGGACGGGGAAATCCGGTCATCATGCGTGGACGGGCCAATCTCAGGATGAGCGCATGAGCGATCGGGAAGAGGCTAAGGCTCGTTTAAAGGAGATGTTCGAGTTTGAGTGGGAGTCATGAATTGTAACATTTTCGACGAACAGGCATGCCAATGATGTCGTTAGGGTATGGTTGACATCATTGTCCGCAACAAATCATTGATTGAGGCAGAAGCCTCGGAACGAGAATGGGGTGTAAATGGGAATTATAATTGTAGGAATGGTCTTTTTAGTTCTTTCAATATTGTTTAGTGCTTTTCTTATCGCTCCATTTTTAACGGTTCTTTGTTTGCATATTCCTTTGAATGTTTTAACTGGCGTAGGCATTTCGTCTGTTTTCGTTTCAGCATATTTATATCATCGCTTTTTATTAAATCCCCAAAGAATTATACGAACCATTTCGTTTTACAGTATTGTGTATTGTTTGCTTGTACCGCTCATTTCATTGCATAGATTGCCCATGGAAACTCCTGATAGTCAGGCTATTTTCAACGCAGTAACATATTCTCCAATTGTAGGAATTCTTATTTTCATACACTCCATTTGTATTGCAATTTTCTTGAAATCAAAATATACAAGTAAATGAGAAAACAATGAATTACGACGAACTGAGAAATAGATTCTCCGCCACATTAGCGCGCATTCCCGACCGTCCCGGCGTCTATATCATGAAAGACGCGGAGGAGAAAATTCTCTATATCGGCAAAGCGATCAACCTGAAAAGCCGCGTGGGATCGTATTTCCGCGACAACCACGACGACCGACCTCAGATTCCGGTGATGCTCACCAAACTCGACCGGATCGACTGGGTGATCACGGAGAACGAGACCGAAGCATTGGTGCTCGAAGCGAATCTCGTCAAACAGCACATGCCACCGTACAACATTGATCTTCGCGATGATAAACGCTACCCCTACGTGAAAATTACCACAACAGAACTGTTCCCGAGGATACTCATTGCCCGCCGTGTGGAAAAAGATGGCAACCGCTACTTTGGACCGTTCACCGATGCCACCGCGATCCGGCGAGTGATCACGGTGCTTCGCAAGCTGTTCCAGATTCGGACGTGCAGTATGGTGATCACGGACAAAACAGAACGGCGCGAATGTATCGATTACGCCATGAAATTGTGTAGTGGCCCCTGCAATCAGCGGATCGCGGTGAAAGCGTACCGCGAAGGGATCGACCATGTGATCAGTTTTTTTCAGGGGAACCGCCGCCAGATTATCGATCTGCTCACGGTTCAGATGTACAAGGCTTCGGAGGAGATGAAGTTCGAAGAAGCGGCGGCGATTCGCGACCGGATCACAGAGATGAAAAAGCTCATTATTCGTCAAGGCGTGGATCTTCGCAAGCCCGATCTGAACGCGGATCTCTTTGGGTTCTATCGCGGAAGTCTCTGGCTCTGCTTGTCGATCATGATGATTCGGCGGGGCGTGATTATCAATCAGCAGAGTCGCGTATTCCGCACCGATTCTATCGAAGACGAAAACTTTGCGAAGGTGATTGTCGATTACTACACCAAATCCGCCGATGACTATCCCGATGAGATCATTCTGTCGGAACAGTTTTCCGAGGATGTGGAACTGCTGACGGAGTGGTTCAAACTTCAGGGGAAAAAGATGGCGGTTACGGTTCCGGTTCGCGGCGAAAAACGGCAGCTCGTTGAACGGGCTGAGAAAAATGGCCGCGTTTTTCTCATGCAGAACTATATCACCGATGGCCCACAGCTTTTGGCAGAACTGGCTCAGGCGTGCAGCCTGCCTCGAGTTCCAAAAACAATCGAAGCATTTGATATTTCCAACCTTGGCGATCGTTTTACGGTGGCGGGGATGGTTCATTTCAGAGATGGCGAACCGGACAAATCGAACTATCGACGGTTCAAAATCAAGACAGTGAGCGGTCAGAACGACTTTGCCATGATGATGGAGGCCGTGAGTCGCCGTTTGACTCGACTGCTTGAGGAGGAGAAACCGTTCCCCGATCTCTTATTGATCGACGGAGGAAAAGGTCAGCTCGGTGCAGCTCGCGAAGCACTCACGAAATTCGATAATCCACCCATGCTGATTTCGCTGGCCAAAAAAGAGGAACTGCTCTTTTCGGATTACCGTGACGATCCGGTTCAGCTCGGCGAAGGCCATCCAGTGCGACGGCTCATGGAACGGATCCGCGACGAGGTTCACCGGTTCGCGATCACCTATCACCGCAAACTTCGCGGCCGCCAGTACAATCACAGCCTGCTCGAAGAGATCCCCGGAATCGGGCCGAAAAAGGCGGAACTGCTGATCAAGCGGTTCGGGTCGGCGAAAGGGGTAGTGGAAGCATCCGACGAGGAGCTGAAATCAGTGAATGGCGTGACGGAAGCGGTGATTGCGGCGATTCGGGAGGAGTTGGGGGAGATTTTCGGGGAGTGAAAGTATGCATAATTTGAAAACTATTGGCATTATATTCTTTGTGTTGTTTACCGCACCCGCATCGTTTGGCGTGGAGAATAATTCCTATGACAATATTGTGCCCAGAACATGGATGGGAGTAGGTACCAGTGCCGCCGGTACTGCGGCATTTGGGGTTGGAATATTACAAGCCTATACCAAGGATGAGCGGTTGCCGCTATGGGTTTCCATGGCAGTTGGTGGATGTGCAGCGTCCGTTATTCCGCAGGTTTTTATTGGATTTCGCCAAGGTGACCTTGTAAAATCGTCTGAAGTTAATTCGTCACTTCGTAAAACGGCATCAATACTGCGTATTTCGGAGTTTGGTTGCTATAGCATTGGTGCAGTACTACTCTATGCGGGTGTACTTTCTGATTCCGATGAGAAATCTGCACTATTAATGAGGAGCGGGGCGGTGGCGGTTGGTGCAGGGTTCATGTCTCTCACTGCATACGCAGCTGCATTAACTCACTATAAGCGATCTGGAACATTTATCAGAGAAGGCGGCCAAATCAGTATTTCTCCAGTATTTATACCTGAAGGAATTTTCGGAATACAAATGGCCTTTAAATTTTGAAACAATCACAGCCTTCTCGAAGAGATTCCTTAGGTTGAGGCCGAAAAGGGTAGAACTGCGGAACACGGTTCGGGTCGGCAGTGGAAGCATCCGACGAGGAGTTGAAATCGGTGAATGGCGTGACGGAAGCGGTGATCGCGGCGATTCGGGAGGAGCTGGGAGAGATTTTCGGGGAGTGAAATTATTCGATTCCGAACAGTCGAGCACCATGACGGATCGTTACGATTTCCAGTAGTTCAGAAGAAACCCGATAGACTAGACGATATTTTCCTATCCAGCGTTCACGGAGGAGTAGTTCCGGTGTTTCGTGTATAGTCGTACCGATTTCAGGGAAGTCAGATAGAATCGCGGCGGATTCAAAAACCTGTTTAACGAACAGTGCTGCGTAGTGTTCCGTATCTATTGCGATAAATTGACGAATAGATTCCAAGTGGTCAAGTGCATGATCGGACCAGCGAACTATTACAGCCATTTCGCAAATCGTTTCATCGCATCTTCATGGGAAACACTTCTTCCCGCATCAAGATCTTCAACTCCTTTTTGAACATCCATTCGGAAAAGGATCTCTTCCAGAATATCATCAATCGAAACCGAATCCGGTAGTGTTTGAATCATCTCAAGAACCATCTCTTTTTCACTCATTGTATTTCCTCTATCTAGGAGTATATCGCCAATATAGTTCAAAAAATTTCCGTTAATTAAACATATTTTTGCTGTGTACTATCCGCAAACTTCGCGGAAGACAATACAAACACAGCCTGTTGGAAGAGATCGCTGGAATCGGGCCGAAAAAGGCGGAACTTCTGATCAAGCGGTTTGGGTCAGTGAACGGTGTAACCGAAGCGGTGATCTTGGCGATTCGGGAAGAGCTGGGAGAGATTTTCGGGGAGTGATAAAATACACAGTCGCTTCAATATCAATGAATTATAAGATTACTTTCAATCGTTTGTTGAGAACGATAAGCACAACTGCTAATAATGAACTAAAGGCTATGGTCGCCACTGTCAATGAGGTCATGCGAAGGTGGAATAGTTCCTGTACCGCTTTAATTGCCAGCGGGTGAACAAAATAGAGTGCTGAACTTAACTGCGCTAGATTGCGGCTCAATCCCATTATCTGAATCTTTTGAACTCCAAAGAACACAAACGGCGCAGCTATAAAAAGAGTCGCGAATGTGTTGACTGATTCTCCCTTAATCGCATAGTGAAGTCTCAACGCTGATTCGATCACCGGAAGTGCAAGTCCAATTCCGATCAAAACCCACGCGGGAATTCTTGCAAATCTCAATTCAACATTCTGCTTTTTAATGAGATATCCCATCGTTACAAAAGGAAAAGCAAAGAGTATGGCATTGCGGTAGATCCACGGTGTGTTGAGAATCGCATGAATGGTGGGAGAATCGATCTTGTTAAATGCATGGAGATATTCGAATCCTATGCCAATTCCAAAGAGAATAACTGTTGCTCCCCAGAGAAAGCGGTCAGACTGTTTTGCCAATAATTTCAGAAGAATGACTGATCCGGCGAGCGCAATGACATACCATAAATGATAGTACCCAAAAATCAGGTTTTCCACTACGATATGAAAAGATTGTGTTGAGAACAGTTTTGGTGAGAACCATAAAGGAAGCGATGCAAGCATCCAGACTGCATAGAGCGTCGCAGTTCTTTTCAACCATGGACGCAACTTCCCTGAAAGAACCGGGGCAATAAAATAGCCATTGAGAATAAAAAAGAGTGGCACGGCGATTCGGAATAGGCCATTGCGAGTGGTGAACGCAAAGGAGTATGAAATATCGTGGCCAAAGGCGGTATGCTGGGCAATAACCATACAGGCGAGTATGATCTTAAGAATATCTAACGTGCTGTTTCGTTCCACGGATGACCTTAGAATCAGAAATAAATGGTGGAGCCGTGTTTATCTTCCTGATTCAACGCGACTTACAAGGAACGGCGGCATATTTAGTGCAATCATTTTTTGTTGGTAAGTGATAATGTCATAGGGGACGCGATTGAAATCAATAGTTTGTGCTGTTTCATCGATTATGATATAACAACTTTCTGGATTTCTGTCGCGCGGTTGTCCCACACTTCCCGTATTGACAATAAATCGATTCTGCTCGAATGAACTATAATCGAACTGAAGTGGTTTATAAATGGCAATATTATTACCTAGCGTGTTATACATAATCAATCCGGGGATATGAGTATGACCGATAAAACAGAATTTGGTTTTAAAGAAATTAAAGTTGAATCGAGCATCTTCAAGCGAAGAGATATAGTACCAAAGATATGGATCATACGGAGTGGCATGGACTAGCGTCACATCGCCGAGCGTTTCCATCATGGGAAGTGAACTGAGAAACTGCTTCGTTTCATCGGTGAGCACAGAAGCAGTCCATTCAATCGCATAGCGGGCATTTTGATTAAAATCTCGTGCCATAAGGGGATTAAATGCCGCAGCATCGTGATTCCCCATAATGGTCAACATACAATGCTCTTGAACGAGTTGTACGCACTCATTGGGATTTGGGCCGTAACCCACAATATCACCCAAGCAGACGATGCGGTCGACCTTATGTTCATAAATGTCTTTAAGAACGACCGTCAAAGCTTCGATATTACCGTGAATATCGGATATTATTGCAGTTCTCATTACCCGTTATCTTTTATCATAAAGCTAAATTCACTGTTGTCGAGACGAATTTTGTCTTTGTGGGATAGTAGGTAAGAAGGAACTTTCTTTTCATTCACTTTGAGTTTGCCGTTTCCTTTTGTGAGAAGAAACCCTGATTCATCAACAGTGAGGGTTGCGAGGTTATCCGAAGAGAATACGCCGCTTTCAACAAAAATATCGGCATTTTTACCGCTGCCGAAGGTCATTTTTGTTTTGTTGATTTTATATATTACCTGACGGTTGAGATCAATAAGAACCGCATTTGTCGTAATGTCAAGTTCTTCTTCACCTGTGATCTTTTTTTGCTGAGCAGTACTCGTAAATACAAAGGTTCCACCATTGACCGTCTCTTCGACAGGCGTTGCCGGTGGTACAATACTTGTTGTACTTGTCATTGGTTCTGCAAAGGAGATAGCTTGTTCGTTATTTTCCATGAGAACCAATTCATCGCCAGTTGATTCAACAACAATTTCAGGCATTGTTTCTGACTGAACAACAATTTCATTTTCAGTCATGAGTCGCAACTCATCGAGAACAAGTGATGCTGCGTGTTCGCTAGTAACCGATGCATCCATTGCCATCATTGATGTTTGAGTGATCGGTTGTGAGATTGGTTCAGGTGCAACTTCGATTACCGGAGCAACAGTTTCATCAATAAGTGGTTCCTCTTCGGTGAATTCAACCACCAAAGAGTACTTTCCCAAAACAATTTCAGTGCCGTTGGCAAAGGCCATACGACTTATTTTTTGATTATTGATAAAACTACCGTTCAGCGAACCCATGTCTTCCGCAAACATTTTACCGGTAGTTGAGTCCCGTTCAACTTTTAAGTGATGGCGGGAAACACCCATGCTGTTCACAGGGATCGTATTCGTCGCAAGTCGTCCAATAGTAACAGACTCAGTGGTGAACTGGTAGATCTTGATCGGGGTACTGTTGTGGTGTACTATTATTCTCATCATAGCAACATATTCCTGTTACATGGTTTAAATTTAGACCGATCATGTACTTTTCGCAGAAATGATTCATCTGCAGGCTGTTCACAAATCAGATACATTCAGATACTATATTATATAATATACCACATGAAAATGCTTAGGGAATATTCCGAAGGGATAATAATGATAGATCGAATTTCTCACGTTGGCGCGATTGTTGTACTTGTTGCGACATCGTTGTTCTCGTTTTCTACCAGTTCTGAAAAACAGGTGCAGGCCTTGCGCAACTCACTTGATTCGCTGGAACTACTCATTCAAGAAGGTCGTCGTAGTGGCGATGAAATTGAACTGATGATAGATGACGCTGAGAGTATTAAGGTCGCAATTGAATCGCAGAGTGACCATGTTTTTTTCGAAAACGATGAACCATCACCTGATTCGGTGGTTGCCGAAAAAAAGAAAGAGACCAAAAAGCTCCGCCTTCCTTCATCGTTTATCGACTGGATGATTGTTCTCGTTGGAGCAGTAGCACTTCTTGCAGCGCTCTTACTCGCCGCGCTTCACATGGTGACGAGATTTCACCGCAATAAATTGAATCGCCGCGCTTCTATGCAATCGGTGCCAAAGAAAAGCGTCCCCCAGAAAAGTGATATCCCTGTTCAGCGCATGGCGGATGTTGCCGATACAGTAGAACCAGTTGCTGTGGGAGAGCCAATTGAACCACTGCCGACCTACACGCGTCACGGCGTCATGAAAAAAGGGCTGGCTGAACCGATTGCTGATCAAATCGTGGATATCTCAGCGTCGGCGGCTAGTAATGTTGCCGCTGAAACTACGCAAGTCGATGCTGATCATGCCTTTGTTTCATCGATGATTGCCGATTTGATGAAGCGTAAAGAGAGTGTAGAAAAAGGTGTATCAAATATTTCGGCCATTAAATCTTTTATATATGAAGAAACCACTGAAATACGCGTTTCAGAATTTCAGAATGAAGTAAAGACGTTTGATGATTTGTATGACGGTTTAGAAGATATTATGGCTGAATTGGACGACGAAATGACAAATGTGCTCGATGGGAACCAAGAGCAAACTGCTGAGGAACCTGACATTACACCGTTACCGGAAGTTCCACAACCAAAGATAAAATCCACACGGGAGCAGATTATGGAACTTCACGAGGCGGGACTGACCGCTAATGAAATTGGACGAAAACTTTCGAAAAGTGTCGGCGAAGTACAACTGATTCTCTCGATGGCTCGCAGGTCGTAATAGTGGATCTTCAGGGGCTAGGATCTTCGTCTTCGCAAACAGGAAAAGCCACACCCTCTCTGGCTGTTGAAATCGTTGCAGCTTCCAAAACAAATCCCCATGTGTATCAAGCTAAAATCGCCGGATCTGATCAGTCGTTTTCGGTCATGCTCCCGCAAAAAAATGTTGCTCCGAGAACAGCGGTGATAATAAATTCGACACAACTCGTCTTGCCACAAACTGAAACGCCCATTCTACTTCAGACTGAAGAGGATCGTTTTGTCGTGTCTGAAACTGGTGGCGAGCGGTTGTTTCAGATGCTCAATACGCTCAATACGGGTAAAGGTGAACAGAAACTATCTCGCGAAGATCAGAAAATGCTAGATACGGCAATTCAGATTCTCAAAGAGTTGCCTCCACAGATTCGAAATGAGCTACTTACGCGCATTCAAACAGCCCTTGGTAGCACCACTTCTGAATCGCTGTTGGGTGGATCTGGCAGTACTGCCACGCCTCAAGAGATGACGCAGGTAATTCGCACGATTATGTCTGAACTGGTAGAGTCACTTCCGGCGATCTTGCAAAAAACAAGTCCCGAGAATCGCGATCGAGCACTAAAGTTATTGACGCAGATTCTATTTCCGTCCACTTCGACACCGCCTATGCAGACCGGTGTTGGCCCGCTAAAACCGGCACTTGACCAGATCGTTTTACCTCAGTTTGGCGGCGACCTGATCTATCCAGAAAAGCAATCTTTGGCTACTACAATTGCGACTTTACCGACAAAACAGGCTGCGCTTGAATCGGTTGCGACACTGCCGAATCAGATTCTTGCGGAAACACCAGATGAAGAGATTGACACTGTAGTTTCACAGCAAAAACCTTTCACAATGGGAACGGAAGAAAAAGTTGTAGCAGGTGAAAAAATGCTCAGTTTTGATAATCCGAAAAGTGCGAAGACTGCAAGTGATGCGATAAAAATTGATAGTGCTCAAAGTTTAAAACAAGTGCTTTCAACAGTCGTATCTGGCGTAAAGATCGTCGCACCTGATGGAAAAACAGTTACTTCTGACGTAAGGATCGTCGCGCCTGATGGAAAGAACGTCGCTTCTGACGGAAAGAACGTCGCACCTGATGGAAAGATCTTCACTTCTGACGGAAAACTCGTTGAGGCTGATGGAAAAATCGTAACAAATGGTGATAATTCTTCGGCATTACTTAAGAAATCGGTGGCTATTGCATCGGTTATCGATCAAAAAACGCCACTTCATCTCGTCAATTATGAACCGGTGGCAGTGGATAAACAGAGTTCCCTTGAGTCGGCGCTCGTTCCGGTGGGGCGTTATCTGAAAATTGCCGATTCTCCTTCGTTGCCAACAGAACTGGGTCGCTACATGGCGACTCGTTTTCCTGCGATTTCACAAGTCGCTGACATCCAACAGTTCATATCGAAAATTGCCCCCGAATCGTTTCAGCTCAAAGAATCAACGCTTCTTCCTTTGGAACAACAACTTCTCGCGATGCCGGAGTCACAACGGAAAACGCCCTTCGTCGCAACAGCTGTTCAGGCTGCACTCGCCTCGTTGACCAATCCTAAAACAGCACCGTTTTTTGAACGGATCATTTCTCAAATCGAACCGGTTCAAACTACCATTGCGCGTCTCGAATCGATTGTGGATCAGGTGAATACATTCCAACTGAAAAGTGATTCTCCACAAGAGTCGCAACCGGAAAATGCAGGGGAATCTTCGGCGAAATCTTCAAATTCTTTTCCTCCTCTGCCCAGAGAATTGCCTCAACCTTTGAAAGATTCTGCTGATCGACTGGAAAATGCACTGAAACAGGCTAGCGAAAGTTTTACAAAACTGTTCTCGCCGGAATCGTTGATGAATAAGGTCGAAACTGCCGAATCAATAAAAAAAATGGGCGATCTTTGGGGGATTTTTCTCGAAGGATCGCTTAAAAAATGGGGCGAAGGTGAAGCGCGCCCTGAGATGTCTGGAATCAAACAAGAACTGAAACGAATGAACCATTTGATCACCAAAGAGTTGGTTGTTCAGGCAGTGCCGGGCAAAGCGGTGGAAGACTCCGGGTTCAAGACGTTTTTGAAGGAGTTGGGGAAATCTGTCGCGGAATCGATTCACCGGATCGATGGAGGGCAGATTCTTTCAGAGCCAC
The DNA here is from genome assembly GCA_020048285.1 of bacterium. GTDB lineage: Bacteria > Fibrobacterota > Chitinivibrionia > Chitinivibrionales > Chitinivibrionaceae > JAIFMU01. The sequence goes on from JAIFMU010000131.1 coordinate 11,583, forward strand.
AGGAAACGCCAAAAGAGCGATCGCAAATGATCTGGATTCCCGTCCAAGTTGGGCAGGAGTGGACGCGGATGGGAATTGAATTTCGCCGTGAAAAAAGCAAGAAGGGGCGAGGTGATTCTCTTGCCAATCGCGTGGCTATCTCTTTGGAATTAAAAAAGATGGGGACGGTGAATGCCGAACTCGATCTCGATAGTAACAAGCAACTCCGCGTGAAAATTGGCACGGGATCACCGAAAGCACTTCAATGGTTTAACGATCATCGAGATCTGATTACAAAATCGTTGCAATCTGAAAAGCTTCGCGCCGTATTTGTTACTATCAATGCTGTTCGCGCAGAAACTGAAACGAAAAAACCGATTGACAGCTTCCGGGTGTCAGGATGAGAGTCACGGGAAGAAAAGCGGTCGCGCTTCGGTATCGCGGCGATGATGACTCGGCACCGCGGGTTGTTGCCAAAGGTGAAGGCACTGTTGCTGACCGCATTCGAGAAATAGCCCAAGAGTCGGGCATTCCGCTCTACGAAGACGATGCGTTGGTGGAAGTTCTCGCACAGATTGAACTAGATCGAGAAGTTCCGCCGGAACTCTATCAGGCCGTGGCGGAAGTCATGAGTTGGGTATATCGAGCTAATGGAGAATTGTAAAAAAGAGGATGTCTTATGAAACAGATTTTGTTACTAGTAATGTCTATTGTCTATCTCTCTGCCGAAACGACAATCTTTTATACTGAATTGACTGATCGTGAATTCACAGAGTTCAACGGGCAGTACAACAAAAAATTCCGCGATATTTGGTCAGCCGATTCTGGGGTAGAGATGGTTTCGGAAGATATGGTTGAACATTTGCGCTATCGCAGTCGCGAGAAAAAAGTGAGTCTCGACTCTTCAACGGTAACATTTCTCAAAAAATATGGCTTTGATTCTGTGTTTGCAGTAGTACCCGTGTTGCAGGACTTTTCGGTGGAAACAAAGCGCGGAAGAGGATTTCCGGGGGCTGTTTTGGGAAAAGCGGAAGGCCAGTTGGCGGTTCGTTACACCTTTGTCGATCTCATGTCGGGAACAACACTCTACACGGGGGTCGCTGTGTCGGATACGTCGATAATTCTCGGCACGACCATGACTCGCCCCTTGAACAAATCGGTGAACCTTTCAGCTCACGATCGCGATAAAATTATTTCGACTTTGATTGATCAAAATGTACGAGACTCATATCGACTTCTGCGGATTTACAAGGGAGAACTGAATCGCGATAGTTCTAAGGCTGGTGCTACCAAGTAGTGGTGCTGGATAAATCTCTGGTCATAACCTATTTTTAACCAATTAAAAAAGGGTGGGTTGATGAAGACCAGAGCAGTTCGGCTCTATGGATCAAAAGATCTTCGTTGTGAACAGTTTGAACTTCCTCAACTCGAAGCGGAAGAGTTGCTTGTACGAATTGTTGTCGCCGCAGTTTGCACCAGTTGTCACAAAGTGGCTGTGCTGGGTGAACATCATCATCGCGTCCCCAATACCATAGCTCAAAATCCAATCCTCCTCGGTCACGAATTTACTGCGGTGATCGTAGCCGTCGGCGAAGGCTTAGAAAATCAGTTTGCCCAAGGTGATTCGGTGGTTGTTCAGCCCATGGTGTACAGCGCCACCGAAGAGTCTCTTGCCGTGGGCCACTCATATCCCTATCTCGGCGGATATGCAACGTATGGCATTGTGCCCGCTTCAATTGTCACTGCCGGTGGTGTTCATAGGTGGGAAGGAAAAGGTCACTATCGCGCGGCACTGTCCGAACCACTGGCCTGTATAATTGCCGCATGGCGCGCTCAATATCACACTGGTCGCGAAAGCTATAAGCCAATTCACGGAACCAAACGCGGTGGGAAAACACTACTGCTCGCCGGAGCTGGTTCGATGGGGTTTTTGTCAACGCTTCTCTGGCAAAAACGTGCTGATCAAGATTCTACGCTCATAATCGTCGATCGCAATGAAATTAAATTGAACCGATTGCGGGAACGATTCGCCGAAGATCAACGGATTGTTCACTACAAAATTAACGAAATTTCAGCGGACTTCCTTCGAGAAAAAACTGGCGGATTGGGTTTTGACGATGTGGTGGTATTTGCACCCTCGAAAGAGTTGATCTCCTTGGGTTTATCGCTTTTGGCCTTCGATGGTTGTCTCAATATGTTTGCCGGTCCCCTCGGAAATGAATTTACTGTTCCCGTTGATTTTCATGCTGTTCACTATAATCGACACCATATTGTGGGAAGTTCCGGCGCGTCCGGCGAAGATCTCGGTTCTTCACTGAAACTCCTCGCATCCGAATCAATCGATCCATCGTTTATGGTCACCCATGTGGGCGGACTTGACTCCGTAGCCGCCACGGTCTGCAATCTTCCTTCGCTGGGCGGGGGTAAGAAACTCATTTACCCGGAACTCGACCTTCCACTCACCTCGATTTCGGAATTCAGCAATCTTGAAGGGTACAAATCAGTGGCCGATGCTATTGAACGGTTCGGGGGAGTGTGGAATGAAGAGGCGGAGTTGGAACTGTTGAAACGATTAAGCGACACAACGATGCAACGGCGAAACGAAAAGTCTATGCAACGGGAATAATCTGTGTCCGAACGGGAATAATCTGTGTCCGAACGGGTATAATCTGTGTCCGAACGGATAAATTAAAGATGTGAGGAATAATGAAAAGTGAAAAACTGATTTCATTTTTGAGTGAAAAGAGAAAATTTCTCATTGTGGTGATTCTGCTGATGCTCGGCTTGAATATCGCTCTCTATTCTCATATTTCTTCGGTGAAAAAAATGGAACAGGCTCGGGTTGCTCTAGAGGGAGTGGAAAAGAAAACGGCTGATTCTCTGGCGGTGGTTCGGAAGAATCAGGAAGCAGCGAGCATAGTTCGGCGGGAAAAGAAGGAGAAGGCAGAACAGGAAATTCTTGTCTATCGAGCATGGATTAAGCAACTTCAAAAATTCGAAATTGAAGTCAAAGAAGAAGTTCCGTTTATAGACTCAATAACTGATCTTGCAACTCAAAAAGTTTATATAGCTTTAAACGAATATTATGGCGATGATCAACCACAGGATACCATCTGCATTTGGTATTACAATCCCAAATATGATTACTACTTGTATGATGAACAGATTGGGAAACTTTCTCCCAAATTGAAACTCGAAAAAGCTTTTGATAAAGAGTTTGGTGAAGATTATTTCATGGCTTCGACAAAACCTCATGCCGGGCATTTTACCGTTGGCATCGAATCGGGCACTAAATTTACTCCATACAAACTTAAAGCTGAAGATATTGCAGATTCTTTGAAAACTAAAATTCTTAAATCAATAATTCCTAACGATATGAACTTCTCATTCAAAACAGTGAAAAAGATCGGACTGGATAATGGAACTCTTCGCATTTTTCTCAGTAATGCTGATGCCGGTTATTACAGAGAGTTACCTGTGCAATATGAAGAGCAATATCACTTTACCGACCTTTTTGTGGTGGTTGATTATAATCTGGAAACAGCGAAGTCTAGCATACAATATGTTGGAAGAGCTAATGTTATCTACTTTACAGATTATGGCTTAGCCGGAATTTATTGTTTGCAAAATCGGAAATGGAAGAAGTACACTTACGGTGTGCCTTTAGCGTGATACTTTGCATACGAAATTAATGTCCTGTAACAAAGAACGTGTAACAATAAAAGTGCCCTTGACGGGATTTCGGGGCGTTACGGGGTGTCCCCGTATGGGTGGGGAAGCAAAGACCGGTTTTGTGAGGAACGAACAAAGACGGGCTGAAGCGGGGGGAGGGGCGAAGCATCCCTACCCCGAAAGAGAAAAACAATGAACGACCCATCCGTCACATATTTTATACGGGTCACGGTATCTTGGGCACGGCACGCCGTTCCCCTACAAAGCAAAAAATCAATATTTATAAAAGGAATCAAAATGAATTTTATCGAAGAACTGAAATGGCGGGGCATGCTTCACCAGTCAACTCCCGGCGCGGAAGAGAAACTTTCATCGGGATCAGTGACCGGCTACTGCGGATTTGACCCAACAGCTTCGTCTCTTCAGGTGGGAAACCTCGCAGCGATCATGCTCATGGTGCAGTTCCAGCGGGCGGGACACAAACCGATCGCTCTCGTGGGTGGAGCTACCGGCGTGGTTGGAGACCCTTCGGGCAAGTCTGAAGAGCGCAATCTCCTTTCAAAAGCGGATGTGGAACACAATCTCGAGTGTATCAAAAAACAACTCGCGAAATTCCTCGATTTTGATTGTGGCGACAACTCCGCGGAGATCGTGAACAATCACGACTGGTTCGGCGAAATGAAATTCCTCGATTTTCTTCGCGATATCGGAAAACACCTGACGATCAGCTACATGATGGCAAAGGATTCGGTAAAAAGTCGCATGGAGTCGGGAATATCGTTCACCGAGTTTTCGTACCAACTGCTTCAGGGATACGATTTCCACTATCTCAACCAGAATAAAGGGTGTGTGGTTCAGTTCGGCGGATCGGATCAGTGGGGGAATATCACCGCGGGAACCGAACTGATTCGTCGCATCTCCGGCAATGAATCTCACGCGATTACGGCTCCGCTGGTGACTCGTGCCGATGGAACCAAGTTTGGAAAGTCAGCTTCGGGGCAGAAATTGTGGCTCGATCCGAATCTCACTTCGCCGTACAAGTTTTATCAGTTTTGGCTCAATGTTGAAGACTCGGTCGCGGGCAAATACCTTCGAGTGTTCACTCTTTTGTCAAAAGATGAAGTGGAAGCTCTTGAAAAAGAGCATGAAGCAGCACCACATCTTCGCGTACTTCAGACTCGTCTCGCTGATGAAGTGACCACGCTGGTTCACTCGGCAGAAGCGCTTGAGTCGGCGAAGAAAACATCGCAGATTCTTTTTGGGAACTCTACGACCGATGCACTTCGGGAACTTTCAGAACAGGATTTCCTCGACGTGTTCGAAGGTGTTCCTCACTCGACAGTTACAAAGGCTCAGGTTGAAGCAGGACTCTCACTCATGGAGTGTTCGATTAATGCAGGGATCTTTACTTCAAACGGCGATTTCCGTCGGGGAATTCAGGGAAATGCCCTTGCGGTGAACAAAGTCAAAGTGACCGATGAAAAAGCGATGGTTTCACCAGATATGCTTCTCAACGGAAAATATCTACTTCTCCAAAAAGGAAAGAAGAACTATTTCATTGTTGAAGTGATCTGATTGTTTGAGAAGATGTTCTTTTAAAAGAAAAAGACAGGATTTTCCTGTCTTTTTTGTGTGAAAAAGGCAATCCTAACGTCAGATTGCCTTGTCTTTTATTGTTAATGCTTTTTTACAACCCGAACTCTTTTGTGAGTTTATCTGCTAATTGATCAGCAAAACTCGAGGTGTTATAAAATCCTTCGTCAAGCTTTTTTCGGACATCGCTTATCTTGTCAGCGCGAACATCTGGTTCAGCCTGAATACGAGCAGCGACAACACTCGCACTAGCTTTTGTATCACTCAGTTTTTGAGCATCCGAAGAAAGACTTGTTTTGTCTGGTTTACGGGTGTACGCAGATAGCTTAGAAGGAGTGTTCTCTTTCTTTGCATTATCAACTTTACGCAACTCCGTTGACATCACATTATGGACAGATTCCAGACGCATTGTCATCACCACCCTTCTATGTGCATAGGTTCTCTTACATAGTATATATCGGCACTAAAAGTAAAATCTTTAGCCGTTATTCTTAGAATTATCCAACCATACTAGACATTTCGAACATTGGCATGTACATAGCGATAAGAATAGTACCGATAATTGTTCCCATAACAACGATCATGATTGGTTCCATTACGGAGGTAAGACCTTCAACCGCAGCATCTACTTCTTCTTCGTAGAACGTGGAAATTTTTTCCAACATAGAAGATATATCCCCAGTTTTTTCACCAACGGCGATCATGTGAACAACCATTGGAGGGAAAATTCCGGTTTCTCCAAGGGGTTCGGCGATGGTCTGCCCACTGGTGATTTTGTCAACAGCAGTCATAAGTCCTTTTTCAACTACTTTGTTACCAGATGTTTTTGCAGTAATTGTCAGTGCTTGAATGATACTTACACCACTGGAAAGTAGTGTTGAAAGTGTTTGTGAAAAGCGACTCACAGCGGTCTTGAGCAGAAGTGGCCCAATAACCGGAAACTTAAGTAAAATGCTATCTACAACAAAGGCACCTTTGTCTGTACTGTAGTATTTTTTCATCATAAATCCGAGAGCGAACATTCCTATGACTAAGAGAATAAGGTATTTCTGAAGGAAGTTAGAGAGTCCCATGACCATTTTTGTTGGAAGTGGTAGTTCTCCACCCATATCTTCAAACATCTGGGCAAACTGTGGAACTACAAATGTGAGAAGAATACCGGTTGCGCCCGCACAAATTACAAGAAGGACTACAGGGTAGGTCATAGCTCCTTTTACTTTGCGCTGAAGTTTACTCGCTTTTTCTTGGTATTCTGCAAGTCGCAGAAGAATTCCGTCAAGATTACCCGATGCTTCTCCAGCAGAGATCATGTTACAATAGAGGTCACTGAATACCTTAGGGTGTTTGCGAAGTGAGTCGGCGAGGGTATTACCACCTTGAATGTCAATGGATACTTGTTTCAGCGCCATTTGAAGGACTTTTACTTCGGTTTGTTCTGCGAGAATATCCATACACTGAACAAGCGGAAGACCAGCCGATGTCATCGCGGCAAACTGACGAGTAAAACGAGACAGGTCTTCGATTTTTACGCCGCCGCCAAAGCCTGCGCCAGCGGTATTCGGTTTCAGCTTAACCGACGAAGGACGGATTTTCTTTTGGCGAAGCATTGTAATAACGGCGTCGCGATCTTTCGCTCGGAATTCTCCGTTGACTTTTTTCCCGTTTGGACCGGTTCCAGTATATACAAACTGTGGCATTTTTATCCCTTTCTTTTAAGACAGAAGCAGACGTTGAAGAGCTTCTGGGTTGGGGCTTTTACTGATCGCATCAGTAAGAGTGATTTGACGGTCATTGTAGAGTCGGGCCAGATCGGAATTCATGGTATGCATACCATCTTTTTGCCCGATTTCCATAATACCTGGAATCTGGTGCATTTTGTCGTCACGGATAAGTGAACGGATCGCATCATTTGCTACAAGCACTTCAGTAGCAATAACTCTCCCGCCGCTGATCTTGGGGATCAGCGTTTGTGAAACAATTGCTTCGAGAACCATTGAAAGTTGTGCGCGGATCGTAGATTTTTGGTTTGCGGGGAACACGTCGATGATACGACTGATCGATTTTGCTGCGGAGTTTGTGTGAAGTGTTCCAAAGGTCAAGTGTCCGGTTTCTGCAATGGTTAGAGCCGCTTGAATCGTTTCGAGGTCACGCATTTCCCCAATAAGAACAATGTCAGGGTCTTGGCGAAGAGCAACTTTCAGGGCTGATGCAAATGATTCGGTATCTTGCATTATTTCGCGCTGATTCACCATACAATTTTTGTGGTTGTGTACAAACTCGATCGGATCTTCGATGGTGAGAATGTGCTCGTGGCGAACTTCGTTTAAGTGGTCGATCATTGCCGCAAGAGAAGTCGATTTTCCCGATCCTGTTGGCCCGGTAACCAAAATAAGACCATTGGGACGATTCATAAGATCTTTTACGATTTGTGGGAGATTTAGGTCTTCAAAGGTTTTTGCCTGAGATTCTATGTAGCGAAGTGCAACTGCACATTGACCGCGTTGTCTGTAGACGTTGGCACGGAACCGCCCAATCCCTTTTGCTCCGAAAGAGAAGTCCACTTCGTTATTTTTTTCAAACTTGTTTTTCTGTTTTTCTGTCATGATACTATAAGCGAGTGCTTCGGTCTGGTCGCGGTTGAGCATTTCTCCACCGTTGTCGCGAAGTGCGCCGTCGATTCGATACATAGGAGGACGACCGACGGTAAGGTGAAGGTCGGATGCGCCAAGTTCGAGTGTCGCTTTAAGCAGGTCCGTTACTGTAGCCATTTCTAACCTCTCTAATACTCAATGATCGTTGAAATTGTTCTGCAATCTGCCTGGCGGGGTTTGATTGCTGTGATTCCGAATTTTTTGTCGAACGGTGTTTGCTCCACCGAATCGTCACATCCTTGCCATGGTTCCAAGCATATATACGGTGCATCGGGAACAGCCCAAATGCCTAAATGTGGATGTTCGTGAAACTCGACAGTTGTTTTAATATTACTTTCTGGATCATACAGTGAAACGAACCGATTGTCAAAGGTTTCCATGTTTAGAATAAACGTGTCTTGCAATTCAACATCCGAAAGTTCGAGGTTTCCTGAAAGTGAAAATTCTCGGTTTTCGCCGGTGAGGAGGCACTCTTTGTCAACGCCCATTTGGGTGTGCTCACCCTGAGGAAGTATAATTTGAACTTCTTTCCGTTTTGACGCATCACCTGAAATGGGAGCCATGAATCCAGGATGCCAGCCAAATTGGAACCACATGGTTTCAGTAGAGTCATTTATGATAGTGATTGTTATGTCGAGTTTTTTCTCGGTGAGTGTGTATCGGATCGACAGTGTGCAATCCCATGGATAGATAAGTTTGCTATCTTGGGTGAAGGTGAGAAGATATTCAACCCACGCTGAATCGAGATCCGATCCGTGGTCGACTCGTTCAAATGTTGAAATTCTGGCAAATCCGTGGTTTGGGAGTTCGATTACTTTTCCGTCAGTGGTGATGCTGTGATTGTCCTGAAGGCCGCCGACGATAGGGAATAAAAAGGGCGCGTGTTTTTTCCAATAGGAGTGCTGTGGATTTGTGTCGTCATCGTTGACAAGGAGTTTTGTCCAGCCAGTTTCGGGGTGATTTATTTGAAAACTGATCAGTTCCGCACCCAAAAGTGCAGTTTTGATGCGGATTCTATCGTTTTCAAGTGTATCGAAGCTTTCGCTTGTTGAAATTCGCCAGGCCATACAGAATCCTTACTCTATTATAAGAAAGATAATCGGTTTAAAATACGTAAGAACAATAGTGTTTGCAATGAAAGTTATCGCCATTAGGATGAATCGTAAAAACTGTTTGTTCTACACAATATAACCCTTTCGTAGCGCTCTCGCTGAATTGTATATTCAGCCACAAACTGTAAATGCAGATTTTTTCTGTCTAAAGTATTATTCAATCAGGGAAGGTCCATAGGATGTCAGTACTGAAAAATAACGGTCAGTTCAGCTTCAATGCGAACAACGAAGTTGTGATCAAAGAAAAAAAAGGTGACATGACCCGTGAACCATGGCTTATGCTTATGGCTCGTCGTAACAAAAAACCCACTGATACTCTCTGCTGGGGTATGACAAGTAACGGTACTTCATTTGCTCGTATCGGTACTCAGGAAGGTGATATCCTGAACGGTTTCGTTCATGAAGATCCTTACAAAACTCGTATGCTTGGTACATACGCGTACTTCCGCACTGAAGACGGAAAATATTTCTCAAACGCATGGTATCCATGTGTTCACGCTGACCAGGAACTCGAAACTACTTTCGGTTTTGGTTACACAAAATTTGTTACTAAGTACAATGGTTTCGATGTTGAAACTACTAACTTCGTACCAAACACGTACGATGCAATGGTTCAGATCATCAAGATCACCAACAACGAAAAAGTTGCTCGCAAAGTAAAAATGTTCAACGTAAACCCAATCAACATCGGTGATGCTCGTGAAATCCAGTTCTCTGGTTTCAACACACTTATGCTTGGTGGCGGTATTATCGATAGAGATATCAACGCGTGTGTATGGCGCTATGGGTACGGTCGTGGATTCGAATCTAACGAAGAAACAGTCAACTCGATGTTTGGTAAAGTAGCAGTTCATACTACTTCACTTCCGAACAATCAGTTCTCAACTCGTTATGATGAATTTGTTGGTCACCACTCAAATACTATGGGCAACCCTGATGCGGTTGTTCTTGACCTCGACCTTCCAAACCGTGACGCACAGGAAAACTGTTCTTCACTTTCAGCAATCAAAAACGAATTCGTTCTTGAAGCTGGCGAAACCAAAGAGATCGTGATTACTACCGTTACATCTTCAACTGAAGACTACTACTGTGATGGCAAAAAATCTCTTAAAACGTTCCTCGCTGAAGTACTTGTTCCTGCAAAAGCTTGGGATATGTTTGCTGACGTTAAAAAAGAGTGGAAAGAAGAGCTCGGAAAACTTTCAATCAATGTTGAAGGTGTTGATGAGATTCTTAACCCATCATATAAATGGCTTCAGTACCAGTGTGCAATGGTTGCGCTTCTTAACCGTATGAAATCTCGTTTCCACTCAGGATTTGAGTATGGATACGGATTCCGTGATATTCTTCAGGATATCCTTGCGCTTCTTCCTTACGATCCAAAACCGGCTAAAGATCTTATCAAGTTCACTGCTCAGCAGATGTTCTCAGACGGTTTCGTATACCACAACTTCTTTGTAACCGCGAATGGTAACAAAGGATTTGTATGTGCAGACGATCCACTCTGGCTCATCTACGCAGTATGTGAATACGTAAAAGAGTCTGGCGACACATCGATTCTTACCGATGTTGTTCCTTACTGTGATGGTAAAGAAGGATTCGACGATGCTGAAGGCACCGTTCTTGAACACCTTAAAGTAGCAATCGCGAAAGTATGGCGTCAGTCTGACAACGGTCTTCCGTATACTCTTATGGCTGACTGGAACGATGACCTTTCTGGTCTGTTCACTCATACTTCGACTATGGCAGCTCAGCAGCTTTACAAAGCGCTCAACGACATGGTTGACCTTTTCGAAGCGAAAGGGATCGAAACTGATCTTATCGCTGACTACAAAGCAAAAGCTGCGACAGTTCTCGCTTCTGTTGAAGGTAAATGTATCGACAAAAATGGTAACTATATTCGTGCCAAAGCTCCTGCTGACTACAAAAAGGTTCTCGCTTCACTCGACATGGGTAAATCTGAGTGTGACCTTTCTGACGTTCAGAAAGAGATGGAAGACGCTGGCGTAACTCCTACCGACCTTGGTAACAGTGAAACTGACGGCTACACTTTCTTCGAACCTATCGCTTGGGCTGGATTCTCTGGAATTGCGGACAAAGCTCGTTTCGACAAATGTATGGCTGTTTGTGAATCTGACCTCGATGACCTCTATGGTATCGCGATCTGTCAGGGTGACAAAACTATGGCTGAAGGAAAACTTCCTACCGATGGTCAGGCGTGGAAACGTTCTGCTCCAGGTAAAAAAGAGAATGGCGGACAGTTCCGTCACCTTGAATCATGGTATATCGCTTCTCTCTGTAAATTTGGTTACGGTAAAAAAGCGCATGACGTGTATATCAAAACTCTTCCTGCGGTAGCTTCAAGCCACGATCCATTCAACTACGCAGTTGAACGTTTCGTATTCCCTGAGTATGTTTCAGGACCGGCGTCTAACGACCACGGTAAAGCTGGACATACTTGGTTGACAGGAACAGCTCCAACTCGTCTTGGTGTACTTATCGACTGGATCTACGGTATCCGTCGTCAGTATGATGGCCTTCTTATTGATCCATGTGTAACTCCAGAATGGAAAAAGTTCTCTGCAACTCGTACATTCCGGAAAACTACATTCAATGTAAACTTCTCAAACCCGAACGGTGTTGAAAAAGGCGTTAAGTCTATCACTGTAAACGGAACTGCAATCGAAGGCCAGATCATTCCGGCATCGTATGCAACCGGCGGTGTTGTGACTGTTGAAGTGGTAATGGGTTAATCCCGATTCTCTGAAACAATCGTTTTAGATAGAACGGCGATCTTCGAAAGAGGGTCGCCGTTATTAATATGTATGTCCAGAATAGATGGAGTTGTTTATGAAAATCCCTTTGGTGAATACTGCCAGCGAACTGTTCATTCCCGTTCGTCTCAACTACACGATTGCAAATCCTAAGCGATTTACCAAAATTATCAATCGGTTGGGATGTGTTGATATACTTTCAAGCACTTCTTCTTATTCAGCTGTAGTTCTTGCCAATTGGTTGTATTCCGATGAAATGTTGAAATCGAACTATAAAGGGACACAACCTCCTGAGAAAAAAACAGGGGCGGCGACTATTATTGGGAAAATCGAATTTTCTGTAGATTTTTGTACCATCATTGTTAATTCTGTTGAACGTGCAATCGCAGCCCTTGATTTCTTCGACAATAGTTGTGGAAAAGCCATTCTTCGATTTGGATCCCTCGATATCTATAATAAACTGAATGAAAATGATGAAGAGTTACAGGAATTTTATTATCCAATTGAACGGTTTTTTGACAATCGGGTTATTAAACGTCATATTTCAGCTGAAGAACAGCAGCAGCTTGAATCGTTGCTTGAACAACGAGCTTCGATGGAAATGATTCATTTGTGCGAAAAGTTTGATTCAAGACAATTGAACGAATTTGAAAATATGACATCTTTAGTGTATGAAAATGGTTTCGATCAATTGCGTTTTAAACTTCGCATGCGAATGGGCCTGTTGAACGAACGATTACAGAGTGACTCTGAAATTAGCATGTATGAATTTCAGAAAAAACTTATACAGAACCAATAAATGTCTTTGGGCGAATCTCACTTTGGATCGCCGTTTTTGTTTGTCCGCTGATCAACCTATCAATTATCTTTCATCAACAAAAGGAGGCGTGCATGGGACAGACTGAAATTCTTGATTTGCTGAAAGTCTATTACAACGAACATTCGACGGAGTTTGGAATTACCCGCCTTGGAGTGTTTGGGTCTGTGGCTCGAAACAGTGCTTCGGAATCGAGCGATATTGATGTGGTTGTTCAGCTTTCAAAACCGGATGCAATGAATCTCATCACGATTCAGCAGGATCTGGAATCGATATTTCACAAGCCGGTTGATATTTTTCGGTACCGCGAAAAAATGAATCTGCTTTTGAAAAAACGAATCGATGAAGAAGCTTTTTATGTTTAAGCCACAACTATTTTGATTTGGATTCTGAAATCATATTTGATGTCTGTTCGAACCATATTCAACCGTTGAAACATACTTTGCAAAGGATCGTTGGAGATCTTTCCGAGAAATAGATAGAACGGCGATCTTCGAAAGTGGGTCGCCGTTTTTACTTCAGATTACTGTCGATCTAAAACCATTTTTGTTATATCTTATAATCATTCTTTACAAAGGAGCTGATATGGCTAATACCTTCGATACGGTTTTGGATGAAGTAGAATCACTTCCACTGGATTCGCAAATTGAACTTCTCGAAATTCTTCAGAAACGGGTGACAGAACAGCGGAGAACCAATATTGTTCGCGATGTTAAAAAAGCGAATGCTGAATACAAAGCAGGCAAAGGAGTCGTTTCAACTCCTGATGATATTCTGACGGTGATCCTTGGATGAGTTATCAGCTTATTCAACTTCCCGCATTTATCAAGTCTGCGAAGAAACTGATTCGGAAAAATGCTGACTCCGCTCTTGATCTCAGAGAAACACTGGTATTATTGTCGCAAAACCCGAACACACCATCCCTTCGAACGCACAAACTCAAAGGGAACCTTGCGGGGTCACTCGCATGTAGTGTGGGCTACGACCTTCGGATTATTTTCAGTTATGGTGAACATGAAGGAAAGCCTGCGATCATTCTAAAAGCCATGGGAACGCACTACGAAGTGTATTAATTGTATGGCGATCTTCGAAAGAGGGTCGCCGTTTTTCGTTTCTATCCACGGATTTCCCGTGGGCTGAAATCGGGTGCTCTTGTCGGAGCGGAATGAAAACTATCAAACCACAGACCACGCTGACCACACGGAAAGAAATGTAATGATTCTCGGGGTGAATGGACGATTCTCGGGGTGAATGGACGATTCTCGGGGTGAATGAATGATTCCATGGGGTGAATGGACGATTCTC
>JAIFMU010000091.1 GCA_020048285.1 bacterium
TGCCACCGCCGCCAGCAGTTCCGGTGCACGATTTTTGATTGAAATCGTCATGGATCTAAGAAAAAGTGCAATGTACAAAAGGTGAGCAATCAAAAATGAGATCAACCCTTCGAGAAAAAATGATTTTCGATCCAGATCGAGAAAAATGTCACCGGCCATATTCATACCGATGATCACCATTATAAAAAGTGCCCGTGGTCGAGGAGTAATTTTGAATACCATCGCCACCAATATGAACGATGGAATTGTTTTTGCCACCGTGGAAATGGGCGTTGTCACACCGGTTCCGTGGAGTACAAGAAACTGAAGCACCGAAAGGAGATAGAGTAGAGGCCAAAGAATTTTCTTTTCTGTTTTCACTGCGTTGTGTACCTTTCAAATCTGTTCCCAATGAACACTAAAATACACTCTTTCGTGAATACTTGTTGTCGATGAATATTCCACTCTTGCCGTTGAAAACATTGATACTCTACAGTGAATTTTGGCTAAGCTTTTTCCTGAATGTATTTTTCTCTCATAAAATCAGCTAAGTATGAGGTTGTATGCGATCGATAGAAACGCCATTTCTCTTTGCAGTGACAAATTATGGTTCTGAACGGGCACTTAAATCCGAAGTCGCCGCCATGAACCTACCGTGGGTTCCCAGTTTTCAACGCAAAGGGTTTGTTACCTTTAAGTCTTCTAGTGAAAATCCGTTGACCTTGGATTCTCTCACTGCTCTCGTAGGTCTTTCCCGCCGCCTTTGTCTCTCGCTAGGAAAATGCGGTTCCGAGGCGGAAGCTCTAAAACTTCTGCGCGATTTCACCGGTAAATCTCAGATGGTTACTCACCGCGCCAAGGCTGACGGATCTGGCATCTGGGCGGTTATTGACGACTCTATGAACTATGAAAAAGCAAAACCTGGTGTTCTTATCGCCACAATTATAGAAATGGGCGAAAATGAGTTTTGGGCAGGCATTCATCGCAACGATCCACTGCTCTCTCCCTTTCCTGTGGGAGATTCGCAGTTGAAACTTCCCGAAAATGCACCGTCGCGCGCGTGGTTTAAGCTCGAAGAAGCGGTGAAATTCTTTCGTCTTCAGTTTGCCAAAGAAGATATTGTCGCCGAACTCGGGTGCGCTCCCGGTGGAGTGGTGTTAGCCCTTCTTAATTGCGGTGCGTCGGTGATCGGCGTCGATCCCGCAAAGATGGCCCCCCTTCTCGATCCATTTACCGTGGGGACGCGCGAACAAATCACCGGCATGAATCCTCTTTTGTATCACTGTAAGAAACCGGCGGCACTTACGGGGAAAAAAGATCTCGGTCGCGGGGTCACGTGGTTTATGTCCGATATGAATCAATCGCCGGAAACAGTTCTCAAAGAGTTAGAACGGTTTCACGCCATGTCCCACGGATCTATCCGCGGCGTTTTGATAACACTCAAGCTGACCGATCTCACCGAAGTGGCTCGCAAGGCCGATTGGATTGCTCTATTGAAAACGATGGGATTTACCACAATTAAACTGCAACAGTTTTCGGTGCATCACCGCGAACTGGCACTGCTTGCACTGAAATAAAACAAAAACTATCCATAATTTGGCAAAAATCTACAGGAATAACAAGGGGGACATTTATGGAAATGATTCACAGTTGGATTCAAGAGGCGAACGGTGTACTATGGGGAGTTCCCATGCTGATACTTCTGTTCGGAACGCATATCTTTTTAACGATTCGTACGGGATTTGTGCAGAAACATCTTTTCAAAGCGATTCGTCTTTCTGTGACAAAAGAAAAAGGATCCACCGGTGATGTCTCACCCTTTGGTGCACTAACGACCGCACTGGCCGCCACAATCGGCACGGGAAATATCGTCGGTGTTGCCACGGCAATTGCGCTTGGCGGCCCTGGGGCTGTACTCTGGATGTGGCTTACGGGAGTTCTCGGCATGGCAACCAAGTACAGCGAAGCACTTCTCGCTGTTAAATACCGTGTGCAAACCGCCGATGGGCGTATGCTCGGCGGACCTATGTATGCGCTTGAACGGGGACTCAATATGAAATGGGCTGGCGTTCTTTTTGCACTTTTCACGGCAATCGCAGCCTTTGGAATCGGCAATATGACCCAGGCTAATTCGATTAGTGGTCTCGCAAAAACAACCTTTGGTATCGCACCACACTGGACCGGTCTGGTTCTCACTATTCTTACTGGAGTTGTGATCCTTGGCGGTATTCGTTCGATTGCAAAAGTGTGTGAATTTCTAGTGCCGTTTATGGCCATCTTTTATGTAATCGGTTGTGTGGTACTTCTGATTATTAACCGCGATTTCCTTATTCCTGCGGTTGAACTCATTGTAAAAAGTGCCTTCAATCCTATCGCTGCTGGTGGCGGTTTTGTGGGAGCTACGGTTCAGATAGCCGCTCGCGCCGGTATTTCGCGTGGACTTTTCTCCAACGAGTCGGGACTCGGATCTGCGCCGATCGTTGCCGCCGCTGCGAAATCAAAAAATCCGGTTCGTCAGGCACTTGTCTCTTCTACGGGAACTTTCTGGGACACCGTGGTAATCTGCGCGGTCACCGGACTTGTTCTGGTGAGCGGGATTCTCAGTTCGCCGGAAACGATGACCGGACTCAAGGGTTCCGATCTCACGCACGCCGTTTTTAATCTGATTCCCGGCATTGGCCCCGTTGTTCTTACCGTTGGACTGCTCACTTTTGTGTTCTCCACGATTCTCGGCTGGTCATACTACGGTGAACGGGCTGTGGAGTATCTGATTGGGCGAAAAGGGATTCTTCCCTATCGCATTCTTTGGGTTATTGCGGTCTATGTAGGATCTGTTTCAACACTCGCCTTTGTGTGGGATTTTTCAGATATGACTAATGCCCTTATGGCGATTCCCAACCTGATTGCCTTACTCTTTCTTTCCGGTGTTATTGCCAAAGAAACAAAGACCTATCTCGTTGAAAAAGGTCTCGATGCCGAATCTTCCGACGAAACGCCGGTTTTGCCGAAATAATCATTGGCCGGAGGCAACTCCGGCTTTCAATTTCATAGGTATTGCAAAGGACTACAAATGAATCGTTTGATTTTTGGGTTGAGTACACTTTTCCTCCTATGCGGAACCGCCCTCGCCGGTGGTGAAGCATACAGCACGGCCATTACCGTTGAAAAAGTGCTCTCCACTGATACGACCGCTCTTGGGCAGAAACTTCACTTACCTGATAGCGCCGCTGCGGTGACAGGGATCGTCGTTACTATCCCTTCAGGAGCCGAAACCGGCTGGCATACACACCCATATTCCGGTGTGGCCTATATTATCGAAGGTGTTTTGACGGTGGAAACTGAAAAGGGGAGTACTACCTACCCCGCGGGAACCTCTTTTGCTGAAGTGTACGATTTCGCGCACAACGGCAAAAACAAAGGAAAGGATCCGGTGAAATTAGTAGCATTTTTTATGGGTACTTCCGGAGCTCCCATAAGTGCCAAGATCGCCAATCACACTCACTGATCAATCTGATCTAAAATATCCTGAACCAAATCCCGTTCCTCCACTGAGAGTGTTTGCCCTGCAAATGCTCTCAACTCTTTAAACACTGCGGAACACTCTTTCCCTAGTATCGAAAGGCCCGTTAAAAGTGCCCATCGATCTATGGGATTTGTGGTCTGTTTCAAATCGTTCATATAGACAAGAGCCGCTTTTTTACCTCCTGCTACAACTGCCTCCCGACAGAGTGAATCAGCTCGGGAAAACAGTTCTTGCTGATGTCGTATCGATTCTGACAAAGCCGGTTGCTGACAAAAGCGTACTACTGAAAGATAGGCGCGGAATGTTGCCGGTTGCGATGCTTCAATTGATTTCAAAAAGATTGCCAAATTCCCCGCAAGGTAGTGAGATTTCTCTCCTGCGAGTCTCGTTGATCGTTCCAAGAGTCGCGCCGCTTTCTCTTCACTTCCCGCCGCTCGTTTACCCGCTTCACCCAGCAATATCGACACGCGAATTAACTCTTCTTCCGGTGTCGAAGCAATCAATTGGGCTTGCAGTGACTCTACTGAAGGGATCAGTGTATCGAGAACAATCCCGTGAGCAACCCCGAAACGCACAAAAGAAAATGATTGGCTGTTCGAAGGTATCACAAGTGGAAAAGAGGTTGCAATTTCAGATGTAAACGTCGATCCCAGCGACTCTTTCAGTTGTCGCGCGCGCTCTTTTACCGGTTCCGGTTGCTCTTTTGAATCAATCAACTCCTGAAAAAAACCATCCAAGTAGATGAGGAAAGATTCCCGTAGCGGCACTTTCCCGTTCGATCGCCTTTTTGATTATCTGGTCATATTTATACGCCCGCTGATTTGAATTCATTGAACCGCGTTCAGATACAATACTCGATTCGATAGAAAAACTATCCGCCAAGGCAAAGATAATTTCATTTCGAAGGCGCTCCTCTTCGCTACTTTTCCCCTGACTCCACTCACCGCCGATTGCCGACACGGCATGGCAGAAAAGATCATAGCGAGAAAGCTTTGTGCCGCTCTTTTGTGCTTTTTCAATAAACTGAGATAGTCGTGTCACGATCTGTTGTTCACCTTGCAGAGTTACCGGTTGTGCCGTAAAGAGTAGTAGCAACAGCTGATCAGGTTGCGAAGATCTTGCCACTATCTGAACTAACTCCTGCCACCGTTCATCCGAAGGAACTCCTTCTATAGCGTAATACTCGCGGAGTTGGTACTCAAGCGATCCTGCGGGGTCACTCATGCCTAGAGATTTTCCAAGGTAGACTCCGTATTGATGAATATATCGTTTCAGAGAAAGCAGTCGATTGATCGCCTTTCGATGGAGTGCCACTCCAGTCGAATCAAACGGAACCGTAATGAGAAGTGCCGAAGCCTTGGCAAGTTTAGATTCTTCAAGCGGTGCCGCGAGAAGCGGTTCTATTCTATTCCAGATCGACTCCGCCGTTTCTCCCGAACGCCCATTGTGAATGGTTAGTTCTGTTTTGTCATTTTCGTGAATTATAAGGAGCTCTTTTTTGGCTAGTTCACCCTCGATCGTTATAGGAAAGTGCACTTCCCCCGTGGCAACATCAATGCAGCGACCATTGATGACAATGCTATTTCCCATTTCGGTCCATGAACCGGTTATGATGTAATCTACCGAGATTAGTTCGCCAATTTTTTCTGCTTCTCCCGCAGAGATGAGCACATTCTGAGAAAAAGCCAGCTCTTCCATTACTGCGTCGATCCGTTTGCGTTCAAACAGTTTGATATGGTCGATGTGGGATGGAAATGCGTTGAGTAATGCTTCTGAAATGTAGTTCCCCAGTTCATTTTTGGCGAGATACTGTTCCTGAGTCGGTACAAAGGGAACAATCGCCACTCGATGTACTTTTGTACTACCTAACCGCTGAATAGTTGTTTTTGCCATCGATTCGGCCATTGATTGTACGCCTCCTGCTGTAATATGAAGTGGCATACTGAAGAGTGTTATCAAAAAAAAATGTTTCAATGGGTTCACAAAAGACTCCTTTTTCTGTGGGATGACTACTTTTTACTCACTATTGACCATAAAAATAAGCATAAACAGCACATTCGTGAATGAAATAGAGTTCATTGCCTATAGATTGCCGAATTTATGCATTCAGATTGTCATATAAAGCCATCGAAGTAGATTTTTTCTATTCAAATCTCACTTTTTCTGACATAAAATCGATTCGAAATCCCCTTTTGTTCTTCCAATTATCAATGAAGAATAATTTTTTGAATCATAGATAAAATGATTAGACAATAATTTTAACTGTTTTCTAAAAAATTATAAAAGATGTGGTCAAAAGAAAAAATGTTGTACATAAAAGTATGATTTATATATGAAAAGTTAAAATATTGTATTAGAAATATAGAATGGTTTAAATAAAGATAAAATCATTTATAATGATATAAAATTGTGTGAATCTAAGTAAAAATGATCTAGAATAAATAAAAATTGTGATTCAAAAATTTTAATTTGTTAAAAAGAATTAAAAATGAAATATTCTGTTGAAAAACTGTGTTTTGTATAGTAAAATTTCTCTCAAATGTACTACTATTGTGGTAATCATAGCAAAAAATGTTGATCTTAAATAGTTGTTCTAAAGAATCTGATAAGCCATTTAAAACAGTTTTTCAGTTTTAAAAAATGAAATCTGTATTTGATAGAGTATTCTTTGCAAGGAGTAATTGCCGGTCTTTAGCAGAAAAAAAGATCTCGATCAAACAACTAGGAAAAGTGACATTGTAATAGAAAATGAAACAAGCAGAGTCAAAATTGAGGGAGATTAGCGGTGAGTAGTGATGAAATCAAACATGTGGAAGAGGTTTCTCGGGCGATTCATGAACTGTACGGAATGATTGTGAAACAGATGCAACGCAGCAATGGTATTCAACAGAGCGAAACTGTTCATAGCACTGGTGTATCTCGGGGGGCTGTGGCGTCGTGAAAGCAATCCCACTGCGGAACTACTCGATAACTGATGTAAAATTACTCTGGTGCGGTAAGCAATTTGTTCGGCATGCTGTAACGGAACAACCGAAGTTCTTTCGCTTTGCACCGGTACTCTTTGGAGAATCTTTTTTTGATACATTTAAAGATACGGTTATCCGTTGTAGTGAATTGGCCGAAGACGATAGTTATCGATCGGTCATTACCTTTGCAAAAAAAGAGTATCTTGAACAACTGGCTGTAGTGGTCGCTCAATTTGAAGAGCTCTGTTTTTTTCTCTCTATGGCAGTTGATGGTTCGGGGATTACCATAGAAACACTGGGTGTTAAAAATCGGTATCAGGCCAGCAGGAAACGCGCTTCTCAAATCAGCTTTTATCGTCGAATGAAAAATATCTTTATTGAACAGCGCGAACTGTTGACTGCTCAAGGAGTTGCTAGTAAAAAGATTGATCAGTTTCAGTCGAGCTGTCAAACCTTGTTTGATCTCGATGAAAAAGTCTCCTTGGCTAAGTTAGATCGCAGTCATGCCGCCTATGATAGAGTTGCGGGATTCAATGAAATCTGGTCAAAAGTTTCGACTATAGCAAAAGCGTCTCGATTTATCTATGCGCCATTTCCGAACGAAGTAAATCCCTTTGTTCTTCCGCCAATTAATCGCAAAAAAAGTAAATCAAAGAGCAAAAAAGCAGTATCTACGCCACAGGACGAACTGCAAGACGAATAGTGCAGTCTATACTGTGGCGCATGGTATAACTTTCGCTTTACCTCTGTTCTGGGGTGAACGAACCTGCTGTTTTTGTTGCTACTCTGGATTGACAAATATACAGTGTGTTAAACAAAATGCTCCGTATCGATACCTATTTGAAAAAATTACCATA
>JAIFMU010000092.1 GCA_020048285.1 bacterium
CGCGAAGCGGGTGCGAAGCACGGAGCGCAGCGAACCCCTGGAATGGCCCGACGACGCGTAGCGGCGGAACGCCCAGAAGAAACGCAATTGCGTTTGTATTTTGATGTTGAAATAACAGTGAAGCAGATGCGCTATATCGAAATATAAAACCGGATTTTAAAATTTCCCACAGCTAAAGGGTACATAGCCAATAAAAAAGGCAGGAAAAACCTGCCTTAAATCATTTCGCCGGAGCAGTGGGGAATTTGTACCCCTTTTTCTCCAGCGCCACTTTCATCTTTTTCGCTTCTGTTTCGGCCCACCCTTGGGTTCCCATCATGGCGTCCTGCGTGATATTTGGCAGTTTCGCCGCCATCTTTTTTCCCACTGGCGACGTATAAAAACGAATCATCTCTTTGATTTCGGCCTGTGTGAAATACTTTTTGTAGATCGGCACCACCGCGTTGGTAAATCCCGTGGTGTTCACCTTTTTCATCTCCGCGAGAATCACATTGTCGGGAATCTGCTGGTTGCCCATTTTCATAAGCATTCCCATCTGCTGAATAAGCGCCCCCGCCGAAGCTTCAACTTCGGTCAGTTTCATAAGTGTCCGCACATCTTGATCAAATGTTGTTGCAGCCGGCTTGGCAGCGGTGGCGGCTGGTTTAACGGGAGTTTTTGTTCCCGGAAGTGGTTTTGGTTGAGCCATGCCCAATCCAACAAGAACACAGAGTAATACCGATACGCGAATCATGCCAACACCCTTTCTATTGCTTCAAAAAGAAAGGTTTCCTCGTGAGAAGAAAACCTTTTATACAGATCAAAAGATAGCTTATGGAAACGGGAAATACTCAATCAGAACACCCTTTTTGCCAGATTATGACTCGTGAAGTGATTCGATTCTATTTCTTCCCGACTCTTTTGCCCTATAGAGGGCAGCATCAGCCCGTGAAAAGAGGCGTTCCGGCGATGATCCATCAGACGGAATCACCGTGGCAGTTCCCGCACTAATAGTAACATACCCCTGTATCGACATAGGATGTGGAATTGCCAACCGTTCCAATTCAGATCGAATCCTCTCGGCAACGCGCAACGCACCGGAACTTTTCGTATCAGGTAGAATCACCGCAAACTCTTCACCGCCGTATCGGCACGGAAGGTCGTGTTGATAGAGCACATTTCGACGAATCACTTCTGCCACTTGGCGAAGACACTGATCACCGGCTTGGTGGCCTAAGGTATCATTGTACTTTTTGAAAAAATCCACATCTATAACGATAATCGATAGTTCTGTATTATTGTCAAAACACTCTTTCCACGCCATCGTAAACGCCTCATCAAAGGATCGCCGATTTGCCAATCCCGTGAGTCCATCAGTTTCAGAGAGAAGAGCTAGTTCACTCGTTTCAAGATCAATTCTCGACAAGAGTGCATTAAACATTGTCGTAAGATCCACAATCTCTTTACACCCGCTGTGTTTTATCCGCACAGAATATTTCCCCCGGTGGTGAATCGTTTGCATTTCTCGGTTCAACAGGAGAAGTGGTGCAATTACAAAACGGTTAATGACAAAAAGAATCAGCACCGCAACAATCACCGACGCAGCAATCGCCAAATTCAGAGCAATGACACTTTGATTGTGACTAAATGCCATGAGCTTTCGCGGAGTTGATGTTTCTAACCAAAAACCAGATTCTCCCTTGATATCGGGAATGCCGTGACGGCTAAAAATGGTATCTTTTTGATAGGTGTGAATAGTGCTGTCAGTTGCAATTTCGCCCTTTTTCATGGGATCAATTTCAAAAGGCATTTGAGCAATTTCCGCGAGCTCTTCTAGCACTTCTGTGCTTAACTTCTGCCCCATTACAAGCCAACCGTGTTGTGGTCCAGATCGATCACTTCGCATAATTGGTTGTGCATTAAAAATCCACGGCACGCTGTCAACTATCTGTAACCCACCAATCCGATTTCTGGTAATACTGTTCAAGGGGCCTAGTATCGAATCAGCAAATGAAACAGGAAGATCAGACAAAGCAGTTCCTTCGTGATCAATCAGTTTTCCCCAAGTTATGCGATTCATGGTGTCAAGGAAAATGACACAGTCTACCTTAAGATTCTGAAAGGTTTCCAATAACAAATTTGATTGTTCAAAATTTGCATCATTTCCAACGGCAAAGTTCCACGAATCATCCCATGTAGCCCAGTCATGACAAATGTTGCTCAGGTTCCGTTCAGCAAAGAGTATTACAGAGTGAGGACGTTCATTGTTATTCAGCGCAACCTGCTCTTCAAATTCTGAAAAGACAGGTGAAATCAATTTATTATGCACAAGAAAGGTACTTGTTAACGACAACATTGCACCAACCAACACAACCAATATAACAACACTTCTGATTCCCATATCCACGCCTTTGAATAACGTATGTTTCCGACAAAAAGTATACCGCCATCACATATCTTTTACAACATAATTGTCGAGTTACCCCAAAAGGATATCTTATGAAACCAATACTGCTTCTCTGTATCCTTCATTTCACTCTGTTCAGTGCCACGATTGTCGATTCCGTTCGCATTTCCCACAGCGGAAAAGCTACCCTTACCCGAACAGTTCATTGTGGCGATTCTTCTGCTGTTGCATTTTATTTCGGAGAAGATGCTAAAGGGACAATTGCATGTAGTACAAAACTAGCGCAAACATTTACCTCAGTAACAGTTCAAAACAATACCGTCACAGCCAAACGCACTTATGCCCCTAAAGATCGAAAACAGTTTCTTTATGGTGACGCAAATGAACTGGCGTTCAACCTCATGAATTTCCTTGAATTACCAGAAATGAATCTCGTTGAACTGACGTCGTTTAAACGCCTCACTTCAGATAACCAAGAAGATTTAATCGCCTACGCCGAAAAATGCGCCGCCGGAAAAGGATGGGAATTAGTGGTAACCCCACCATCTGTACCAATTCGTGTATGGGGAAACCCCAATCGTACAAAATTGCGCACAATTCAGGTGGAACTTCTCTCAGAACAAGATGTGGAAGAGTATTCAATTACGTGGAATCGGATTCCTCCAATAACCCTAGCACTTGTATATTTACTCTTTGTGATGTTCATGTTTTCTCTCATAGGCAAAATGCACAAGGCCCATCGCGACTCCCATAGCTAAATGGCACATCTAATCGATGTGCCACTGAATGCAAAGAAAAAAAGCAAGCGAGAACTACTTCGCCACCTCACTTTGGAGATTTTCCAGAAGTAGTGGATAACTGGTAGGGGTTTTCAAAAATTCACCAAAAAGTGTAAGTCCTTTTTCTGCAATCACCGGTTCAGCAGCAAGATCGAAATTAAATGCCCAATAATCGACCCCCTTTAACTCAGAATGGATTTTCTTTTGTATAGGCAGATTATCACTCGGTACAACCGAAACAGCAGGTGAAAGAGCTCCACTTCCAACACTCATCGCTCGCTGCACTTCAATTTGTGTAAATGACGCAATCACATCTTTTGCTTTTTTTGTATTTCCCGCTTTGGGCAACAATATTCCATCGATTGGCCCCAATGCAACAACAGGAATAGATTCATCAATTGTAGGAAAGGAGAAATAATCGTAATCGATCCCTTGTTTCAATTTGAACTGATTGTCAAACATACCGATGATCCAAGTTCCCATGAGTGTCATCGCCGCATCTCCTGATGCAACCGAGCGGCCTGCCTCTGCCCAGTCGCGATTCACCGCATCTTTTCTGAAATAGTTACTTTCTATAAGTTCTTTCCAAAGTTCAAATGATTTCATAACTTTTGGATCGCTGTAAGATGCGGTTCCGCTCATGAGAGAGTCTCGAAATCCCGGACCGGCGGTACGCAACAACAAATAGTCAAACCAAAACTGTGCGGGCCAGAGATCGCGAGCCCCCAGATCAATTGGCGTTACACCGTTCGACTTAAGAGTTTGACACACAGCTGTGAACTCATTCCATGTTTTTGGTGGATGTATACCATTTTTTTGAAAAACGTGTTTGTTATAAAAGAATGCCACATAGTGTTGAGCCACTGGCAGTACATAAGGAACACCTTTATATTTACATGCATTTGCCACCATCGGACTTATTGCATCATCTATAGAGTGCTTTTTCCATACGTCTGTGAGCGGTTCAAGATAGTCAGATTTAACTAAAGCATTTGTGCGAGCTCCGGCCCAGTATGAGAAAAGATCCGGCGGATTTCCACCCGCAAGCATCACCTTGATACTCACTTTATAAGACTCGTGATCAAAACCTGAAGCTTTAATCGTATAGCCTTTATTCATCGAACTGAACGCTTGCATCATAGTATCGATTCCAGCACCGAGGTCATCACTCCAATAATGCAGGAAAATCAATGGTTGATTCGTTTGAGCATTGCTACTTTTCCCGCAGGAACTTATCATGAGCAGTAAAAAGAAGAAAACGAGTTTTATCATGGCGTCTCCCTTGAGTACGTTATGAATCAATTCTACTATTTTACGGTAAAAAAATCATGCTATTTATGCAGTTTTTTTATTGCCGTAACTCTTAATCAATTGTACTATTACGTTCGAACAATAGGATAATTCCATCGGAGCTCGAATGAAAGAAACCGTTAAATCACCGAAACACATTTCTCTTTTTGGGGCGATGGGAATTGTTATTGCAGTACTTCTGTTCGGTGGCAGTCTTTTATTCACGATTTCTGAACTTAGGAAAAATGATACTATTACAACACAAAACCTCGAGCAAGCAGAACTAATCAACTCGATTCACTCTTCCATGGCACATCTGACCATGTGGCAAAACAACCTTCGCTACGGTGACTCTTCGGATCAGTTTCTCGCAATTCGCAATATCAATGAAATATCCACGAAAATAAACGATCAATCGCAATCATTACAGCGAATATCAATTCTCGACAGATCTTACACTGAAAAACTCGATATTGCTACGCAGCAACTGATCAAGGCAAGCGGACAAATCGTCAGAGCCGCTCATTATAGCGATTCAATAAAGATCGATTTTCTCACCGTTGACTACCGGTCTGTTTACCGCATCGCTGAATTCCATCTTTCAACAGTACAAGAACTTACACTTCAGACTGCGGCAAAAAATGCCAAAGATAATCAGATGCGACTCATTCGATTTCTCGGCATTGAACTATTGGGGATTTTACTTATTGGGGTAATTATTCTTGTAGCAATCACCGGACGAAAGCGCGCGGAAATGAACCTTGAACGTACCGAAGGAATACTTACCGATATCTTCGAATCTATGCCATCTGCACTTATCACGCTCAATCAGGAAGGAGCAGTGGTACGGCTCAATCGAACAGCGCATGCTCTTTCCATTTCTCCGCAAAAACGCGACAACTCAAATCATCTACTTCACCTCTTTCCATTTCTCGAACCTATGATTGAACAGATTAATGACAGCCTTTCACTTCATACGATCTTATCAACCGAGTTCACCACAGAATCTCCCGTTCGTCGCTATAGTCTCACCCTTTTCCCTATGACAAATTCACTCAGTCATGGTGCTGTAATGCGATTCGACGACATTACCGATAAGTCTGAATTAGAAGAACAACTGCGGCAAACACAAAAAATGAATGCAATTGGTCAACTTGCAGGAGGAATAGCTCATGATTTTAATAATGTGCTAGGAGGAATTCTCAACGCTGCAGAACTACTCAAAGGCGGCTGTGACCCCGAAGAACAGGATGAACTGCTAGACCTAATCACGAATGCATCGACACGAGCGGCGGATTTAACACGCAAGCTGCTAACATTCAGTAAAAAAGATATTCATCGCATTGAACCAGTCGCGATAAATCAGATTCTCCACTCTATGGAATCGATACTTCACCACAGTCTTGACCCGCGTATTACCACAGCCCTTCACCTCGAAACTGGCGACCATACCGTGATGGGCGATGCCGCAAATCTTCAGAATATGTTTCTCAATCTGGGTATAAATGCAGGGCACGCGATGCCCGCAGGTGGCACAATTATCTTTTCAACATCGATTGTTATGCTGAACAGTGAACGGTGTAAAAAATCGCGGTTCCCTCTTAAACCAGGAACATATCTATCTGTTGAAGTATCTGATACGGGAACGGGAATCGCACCGGATGTTATCACCCACATTTTTGATCCCTTCTTTACTACCAAGGAAAGCGGAACGGGCATTGGACTTGCAGCGGCGTACGGAACAGTTCAGCAGTGCGGTGGGGAGATCACTGTGTCCAGTGTGGTAGGAGAAGGAACGACTTTTACTATTTTGCTGAGATTGGCGGAGTCCGAGCAGTGTATCATCAATGAAGACAAACCAGTAACCACAAAAATCAGTGCCATAAAAGAGAAAAAGACTATCCTCATCGTTGACGACGAACTCATTATAAGAAAATCAGTTACACTCATATTGAACAGACTCGGATACGATGTGATGAGCGCGGTCAACGGACTTGATGGCGTGGAACTCTACCGCAAAAACAGTGCAACAATCGATCTGATTCTCCTGGATATGATGATGCCAGTAATGAGTGGCGATGTGGCACTCAAAAATATTAGAGAAATATCTCCTGATGTTCCGGTGTTAATTTGTACAGGATTTGCTCACCGAGACAACCTCAACAATATCGAACCTGATTCTATTCAAGGAATTTTGACAAAGCCCTACTCGATACACAATCTCGGGTCAAAATTGAATGAAATTCTCGTGGCGGGATAACCGTCAGAGAGGCAAGTCTGTTTTGATCACACGATGATTTTCAGAAGCTTCGGTGAAAATCATATGGTAGCAGTTTCCGGGAATTGCTTCAGGGAACATTTCGCCCCACTCAATAAAACAGATTGAATCAGCCGAAAGATACTCATCATAGCCAACTTCGAACAGTTCATCCGCAGCAGACAATCGATAAAAATCAAAATGATTTACCATGAAACGGGTTGTGGGGTAGCTGTTGACCAGTGAAAAGCTGGGACTTCGAACAATAGCATTGGGGTCGAGTTCGCGCATGAATCCACGCACCAATTCAGTCTTTCCACTGCCGAGATCACCAGTCAAAATGACTACGTCACCGGGTTTGAGAAGATGAGCAAGTTTTCTCCCGAGAAGCTGAGTCTCTTCGCGGGAGTGAGATTCTATCTGTTTCATTAAAAATCGAGATCCAAATCGAGGTCAAGCACTTTTGGCTTTAAGATAGCAAGAGGAAGAATCATCTCTTCCATAGAGATACCACCGCGTTCAAAGCTATTCATATACTGATCATTATACTCGTGATACGTTCCGTGATCGGTGAAATAGAAATTTTCTTTCAACATCACATAGTGGTCATTTTCATTTTTCGCAGGGAGCCCAAAACGAACAGGATCATCGAAATAGCATCCAAATCGTTCATCGGCGGTAATGTCTGGACCATATCGGTATCGACGATTGCGCAAACGACTTGATTCACCGTAGTAATTGGTCCCTTTTGTGCAGAGAATATTACCAGAGCTCGGGCAGAGTACAATAGTTACTTCTTCTGTGGAAAGGCGTTTGATAATTTCAAAGAGACGCGACTCTTCAAACCAATTCCCGGTCATATGCCGGAACGCTTTTCCGCTGGAAACCATCTCCTGCATCGCCTTTGATTTTTTCTCACCGCCGAACATTTCGATAAAATCAGCGTAGATCGCCGTGAAGGTCGAACGTTTCAGGTTTGCTGATATCGTATCAGCGGTGACGCTACTATTAAACATATCGTAAAAATTGAGGTCATTTTTTGTAAGACCGGTGTCCGCAAGTCCCAAGGCAAGAAGTTCCTTGAGAACTTTTCCACCTTGCGTTTCCACAATATTCCACAAGTCTGGATGATTTTTTGCTATATCACGCGGAAGCATTCCTGAAAGCAGGGATGAAAGAGCAAATTCGCGGGAAGTAGGAATAACCGATGTATAGAAATAGTTATTCACCTGGAAATGGCGTTTTATACGGCGTTGAATCATAACGTATTGATCAAGGCGAATCGAATCGAGAATGATAAAGGCGAACCGTTCATTTGATTTGATTGCCGGTTTGACAAATTTGTTAAGCACATCGTAGGACATGAGTGGTTTATCTTCAGATCCTGCGATCCAATCCGCATAGCGAGAAAACACGTAGTTCGCATAGATATCGTTGGCTTCGGTTTTCTGAGCATTATGTCCCTGACGAATAGACTCTTCATCACTCTCTTCGATAGCCACTTCGCGTTTCACCAGATTGCGATAGAGCGCAACCCACTCTTTGTAATCCAGTTTCTTTTTCAGTTTGAGCTGAACTTCGGAATAGCTTTTCACGAAGGCGTGACGGGTCTCTTCGTTGACCAGCTCCGACGATTGCAGTAGATTTTTGCAGACAAGAAGAATTTGGCTTGGATTTACTGGCTTGGTGAGATACCCATCGATACGACGACCAATCGCTTTCTCCATGAGCTCTTCTTCTTCGGATTTGGTAACCATCACCACGGGAAGGTCAGAGGTCATCTCTTTGATTTCGGTGAGAACAGTGATCCCGTCTTTTCCAGGCATCTGTTCATCTACCAGAACGATGTCAAAGCGATTGATATTTTCACGGATAAGATGGAGTCCATCATCACCGCTAAAAACCGGAGTTACGCTGTAGCCCCGCGATTCGAGAAACATGATCTCTGCTCCCTGATTCAGGTACCGGTATCTCTACCGTAAATTCAGTGCCTTTTCCCTTTTGGGACCACGAAATATAGATTCTGCCGTGGTGATACTCTTCAACAATACGTCTCGCCAAGGTAAGCCCCAATCCCCATCCCCGTTTCTTCGTGCTGAATCCGGGGTTGAACACGGCGTGACGGTTGTCCCAAGTAATCCCTTTTCCGCTGTCTCGATGGGTAATCCTCACAATTTGATCCACTTCGATATAGCGAGCGGTAACTTTTATCTCGCCAATTGGCTTGTCGATCGCATCGAGTGAATTCTTAAAAAGATTTTCCAAAACCCAACTGAAAAGATCGCTGTTGATTTGCATCGGCGGAAGTGGTTCAAATTCTGTGACAATTGTTACTTTTTTCCCCAGCGTCGGCAATCGCTTACCAAAATAGGTAAAGTGTTCATCGAGAAGATCTTGCAGACTCATAAGCGACTTCACCGGCTTCGAACCGATCTGGCTGAACCGATTTGTCACTTTGCGCAATCGTTCCACGTCGCGGGACATATCGCGGGTTACAGTGGCAACTTTTTCGCGGAAGTTTCAGATAATCGATCCAACCGACAAGCGATGTTAGAGGAGTTCCCAATTGGTGAGCGGTTTCTTTCATAAGTCCCACCCACAAATTGCCTCGTTCGGTGCGACGAATCGAATTGAGTACGTAGTAAAAGGCAAAGATGAAAAAGAGCACGAATCCAATTTCAAAGTAAGGTTGTTGACGCAAACCGCTTATGAAATTACTGTCGTCGTAATACAACACGCCCATCCGCGTACGCGCTTCGCCGTACACTGGTTTTGGAGGATACTTCTTTTCCATTTCAGCCATGCGCAGTTTTAGTGCTTGCAACGCTTTGAAACTCGTATCATCCTCGGAAATTTCGCGCTTCCAGAAGAGATGGCCCGTGTGAATATTTTTCCAAATTTGTGGGCGACCAAGCATGTCGGTGATAATAATTGGCATGTCAAAATCCTGCAAGAGCTGGCGAAGAATCAGCTCTTCGGCAAGCCCACCCATCTTGTTGAAAAGCGCTTCGGAAATGAGGTTCGCATAGGTTTCTGTAGTGGCGCTTGAATAGGACTGAAGCCGTTTCATGATCGAATTGTTGTACACTCCATACGCAAATAACGTGAGAAATGCCCCGACGATAATCACATAACGCATCGTTTCGCGATTCAGCTTGCTGAAAAAATCATATATCACTCGGCGATCACGTCCCATTAGCTCCACCTTTCGGATAGAAAAGGGAGCCCAAAGACTCCCCTAAAAATTGAATCAAATCACCTACGACTACGCCGTAATCTCTTCGAGTCCACCCATGTACTGACGAAGAACTTCGGGAACAATCACGGTTCCTCGATCGGTCTGATAGTTTTCCAGAATCGCCACGAGAATGCGCGCCGTTGCCAAGCCAGAACCGTTGAGCGTATGTACAAACTGCGGTTTATCGCCACCGTTTGGACGATAACGAATGTTCATACGGCGAGATTGGAATGCTTCAAAATTTGACACCGAAGATACTTCGAGCCATTTTTCTTCCGCCGGCGCCCACACTTCGAGATCGTAACATTTTGCCGCCGAGAACGACAAATCTGCATCACAGAGTGAGAGCACGCGATAGGGAAGATTCAGCGCCTGAAGAATGCGTTCGGCATCTTCGCGAAGAAGTTCCAATTCGGCGTACGAGTCTTCTGCACGGACGAATTTCACCATTTCAACTTTATCGAACTGGTGAACGCGAAGGAAACCCTTAGTGTCTTTTCCGTATGAACCGGCTTCGCGACGGAAACAGGCTGAATAAGCACAATACTTAATAGGAAGATCAGACTCGCCAAAGAGTTCGTCGCGGTGAAGATTTGTCACCGGAACTTCAGCGGTGGGAATCGCATAGAGTTCATCTTCGTTCGAATAGTACATCTGATCCTGAGATTTTGGAAGTTGACCGGTTCCGTATGCCGATGCGGCGTTTACGAAATAGGGGGGCTGAATTTCGTAGAATCCGTTGCTGATATGCGTGTCGAGGAAAAATTGAATCAGCGCACGGTTGAGACGCGCTCCTGCTCCGGTAAGAACAGGGAAACCAGAACCGGCGATTTTTGCTCCCCGTGGGAAATCGAACAGTTTCAGCGTATCGTTCAGTTCGAGGTGATCCAAGGGTTTGAATGAAAATGTTTTCGGTTCTCCCCAACTCGAATGAACCACGTTGTCAGCGGCAGATGTACCGTGAGGAACCGTGTCGTGAGGAATATTCGGCACTTTCGCAAGAAGTTCCTGCTGAATATTTTCGATTTCCGTAAGAGCGTGATCCAGTTCTTTTGCTTTAGCGGAGATACTCTGAGTAGCTTCGATGATTTCCGATGCGTCTTCACCAGTTTTTTTGCGGCGAGCTACTTCCGCGGAATTTTCATTGCGTTGTTTTTTCAGAAGTTCCACTTCGGTGAGAATAGCACGACGTTTTACGTCCGCATCGAGAATGCCATCAATATCAGCCTGATCGCCTTTTGCGGTACAGACGGCTTTTACTTTTTCACTGTTTTCACGGACAAATTTAAGATCAAGCATGAACGCTCCCAGATCGAGTCACATTGTTATACTTCGGGAAAATATGTTCTGCCGGATTTGCGGAGTATTTTGGGGATGCTGTCAGATAAAAATCGACAGTGTTACTCAGAAGAGTGATGTGCGGAAACTCTGCTGAACAATCATACGCGTGTAAGTTCCCATGGTTCATTCTGATTAGTTCTAGAAAACTCTTCTAGAAATCATGTCCCACGGAGAAATGAAACAGAGAAGAAGCGGGGATGTGATATTCGCGAAATGATCCGCGTACGAGCCGCGACCAGGAGAGGCGAATCGGGCCTACCGGTGTGACTAATGCGCCTTCAAGTTCGAGCCCTAGTGGTGCCGTGTCCAAAAAATCTGCAGCCGCGGTAGTAAAGGAGAAGTGAGGCAAATCGTCCCAACTCTTTCCCCAATCAGCATAGAGCGAGAGCCAAATTTCCGGTTTGGGAATGCGGAATTTCAATGCCCCGTTTATCACAAGCAACTGGTCGCCGGGAATGGCATTCTGTTTCACTCCCGCAAACGGAACCGACCGAAACACATTGGTGCTGTTCATGGTGTTTGAAGTTCGGGCCCCGCCGAGATAGTACTTATTCACCGCCGGAAGTGGCTGATCGGCCCAACTGAACCACGCGCCCGGTTGAAAGAGAATTTTGCGATGATAATTGAGCCGAATGATCGAATTAGTCTGACCGAATAGCGTCAGAAAATCACGGGTCGAAGCTGCATCGGTGGAAGCTCCGGCGAACCAGACTTGATGGCGACTACCCTTGCGCGGAAAGGGAGACCGATCGTATGTGTCGATGAGAAGCGATGTGTAAAGACTCGTAATTTGGTCTTCGCCAAGTCCTCTAAAAGGGGCTTCGCGGGATTGGCTAAGTGAGTAATTTTCATGAGAAAATCCACCGGAAAGGCGCATCGAGTGAAAGAGATTGATTCCCAACGAGGCATCGACAGAGAGTTTTTTAAGATGGATTTCGCGATAATCGATAAACTCTTTTGCTTCGATCTTTTCGACGGTGCGATTCACGATCTGTTCCGCCGATGTAAACAATGAGAGGTTGTAGTTTGCCCCTCCCCGATTGGTCAGCGGCGTGAATCCTTGCACGAGTGCGCCGTATTTCTGTCGTTTCACCCCGTACTGAAGATAGAGTTCCGCCGTGGCAGCGCGACCGAAAAAGTTCATAAATCCCGGTCGAAGGAAAAATTCAACCGCGTGATAATCATCGGCGCGAACACCGATATCCGTGGCCCAGTAGGGACGTTCAGCCACGTTTATGGTTAGCGAATCATCGTCAATAGTGAGATGGACGTTTTTAAACAGTTCTGTACCGTAAAGGTAAGAGACTACGTTTTTAATCCGTTCTCTGGAAAGCGTATCCCCCGGTTCTACAGAAGCAATCTGCAAAATATACCCTGCTCGAGTCTGTTCATTTCCTTTCACTGCCACCGTGCGAATCACCGGATCGGGAAGCGTGAACTGTTGTGGCACGCGTTTGCCGCGATAGTTCAGTGAATCAAAAATCTCTTTCGCCGCCCAGTACCCTTCGGCATAGATTACTCGCGCTGAATCAAAATCAGTGTTACTTATCGAATTGAGAGGTGGATTGATCAAGATATTCGCGCGTTGGCGATTGCGTTTATTGCGTTCGGCGATATTGATCCCCGCCACCTGTAAAAGCATATTGATCGGGCTATTGAGTTGATCTTTCTTGAACAGCGGCGACGTGACATCGGACGCGATCACGAAATCGGAATCGTTGATCAAGGAATCGATAATGGGAATGTTAGCCACCAATCCCCCATCGACAAGAAGCATTCCGTCTTTTCCCACCGGAGAAAAAGCCACGGGAATCGCTGATGAAGCCTTGACCGCTTCGAGTAGATCGCCTTTTGAGAAGACGATCGTTTGCCCTGAAACCAAATCCGTGGTGACAATCCTAAGGGGAATGGGAAGCGAATCGAAATTGTTTTTTGCCGCCGCTGTAATGGGCAGGAGAATCGGCGAAAGGGTGGAATAGATCATCTGTCCTTTGAGGACCTGCGTGTTATAGAGCGGCACTTCACCCTTTTGAAATCGCAACGATGCTACGCCGAGAGGAAGTTTTTCTTTATTGGAAATCGGCATGGTGTAGCGAGGTGCTTCGTTTGATGTAAACTGTGAAAAGTCCGTTGTGGAAAGTAACTCTTCTAACATTTCCCCGCTGTAGCCCGCGCTATACAGAGCTCCGATCAGCGCACCGAAACTGGTACCGATCACAAGATCAGGCTTGATCCCCGATTCATCCATCGCTTGAAGAACACCAATATGAGCGATTCCACGCGCCCCACCACCGCTCAACACGAGAACTGTCCGCTTCGCTTGAATCGGCATAAGAACTAAAAGGAGAAAGAGTAAAATTTTCTTCAAGTGATTCCTCGTGCTGTTGCGACCGCACCTCTAAAATAGTTTGAAACCATCGCTTACTGCCACAGAGAGTAGAAAACACCCTTGCCGAGCCGTTTCAGAAATGGTAGAGTAGTACACTTCAAAGGGGATTCATGCTCAAAAAGGTCATCACTACTCTCGCGTTGGTGTCGTTCGCTCAAGCTCAAATTTGTTCCACCGTTCCCGAATCCCTGAGCGATGCGGAATATCTACTTCGTACACAAGAGATTGATTCTACTTGTTTCGAACAGTTTAGAGAACTGATTTTAAACCCCGTCGATCCTCGGCGCGAAGGATGGAAACGCCTTGGCGACCTTTTCGCAGAACAGGATGGCCTTCGATTCCCATCTGTCCACGAACTGGCGAACCTTCCCGAATCAACAACTCTTGACACACTGCTTGCCCGCTACCCTCACATTGAACAGTTCGCACCATTCATAACATTTGAGTCTTCAGATCGAAACTCGCCAATTCACGGCGTGGCAGACTTGAAAATCAGCGGAATGGTCAGCGATCATCAACCGCGAACCACCGGTCGCGGAGCTTTTACCGTTCAGCGCACCGGCTCGTTTGGAGAATTGGCCATAGAAGACCAAAACGGTGAAATACGGCTTTCGTCGCGGGAGTTCACGGGCCGATTTCCTGCACAAAATCTAGAACTGTCGGTGGGAAATTTCCAAACGCCCAAACGTTCGCTCTTGTGGGGATCATTCGACAACAGAACAAGTACCAGCGACGAGGCGATTCTATTCGGAACCGGCCGCAATTGGAATGGCGTCTCCGCCTCATTTGCTCAGAAGAATTTGGCATTTCGATCTTTTGCACACCGATCACTGGACGAATCTGTACAGGCTATTTCAGCGGAGTATAAATATGGGCGATTCGCCCCGGAACTAACAATACTTCGGGCAGTTCGATCCGACACGGGGTGGATTGCATCGGTTGCAGTTCGGGATAGCGCCGACAGATTTCGTGTGGAATCCAATTTCGAAAGGGATGGAGGAATAGCTCTGGCACTCACCGCAAACCGATTCGATGGCAAAAGTCGCGGATCACTAGAACTGTGGCACTGTTCCGATCACTACCAACCGGAATTTTCATCGCGAGTTCAGCAGACAATGCGCCGCTATGATTCTAGCGGGGCAATCACGGGAATAACCTCTCGGTGGATTCAACGCGGCGTCTTGGTTCGAGGAGAAACGAAGATCAGCGGAGAACTGGTTCCAGCAGGAGGTCGCACCGATGTTTCCACCACAATTGCACTCCCTCGGCTGATCGAAAGTTCAATCCGCAATCGCCTATTCTACCAAAAGTCAGGTTCTGACGAGGTGACATTTTATGAAAACCGATTCCGGTTACAGCCAAAAGTGAACCGTTTGTCATTTCCCGTCGCTCAGGAAAATCGATTCGACCACAACGGCTGGAATCGTTCATCTCTCATAGCCGGAGTAGCACTTTTCCACACTGTAATCAAGCCGGAAACGGAATTTCGATTGAAATGGTATCGCGATCAAGCGGTTCAACCGGAGTGGCGAATATCATGTACTCACCGTTTTTTCACCCGCGGAAGTAGCGCATTTTCGCTCACCGTTCCAGTAACCGAACCAGAAAGGATTGTTCTCTATGGCCGCGCGACACTCATATTTTAATCTCATATTTCTGATTTTTACCAGTTGTTCCCTAAACACGGAGCTCGAACAACAACCCCTAACATTGACTGCCTGTTCCGGATCACTGGCGGGAACGGTGATTCTCAGTTCTGGTGATTCGGCGGCGATAGTGACTACAACTTCGGACACGGCGATCATTT
This sequence comes from bacterium, assembly GCA_020048285.1. Classification (GTDB taxonomy): domain Bacteria; phylum Fibrobacterota; class Chitinivibrionia; order Chitinivibrionales; family Chitinivibrionaceae; genus JAIFMU01. The sequence goes on from JAIFMU010000092.1 coordinate 15,488, forward strand.
CGCAATCACTAGCAGTGAAGGGAATTTCTCAATTGGTGCCGATTTCGCAGTTGGTCGATTCGGTCATCGTCAACAGAACAAAAAACGCAGTAGTCACACAGATTCGCCATGGCGATTCTCGACTGACCGTCATTGCCACAAGCGATAGCGGGTCAGTCGATTCGCTTGCCCTAGAACGATCGCCTTCGCTTGTGGTAGTCACCGGTGAAGCCGTCGCTCACATCTCTGCGCCGCTCTTTTTCTCATTTGTAGAGCGAGAAATAATCGTAACGGGATCGCCAACGAGTGATTCGATCGCGCCATTTACCGCATTTTGTCTCGAACAACAAGTTGCGTTGATCATGGCAGATCAAGAGGATATCGTGCGCCACTCATCGGGATATCAGTGGAAATAATCATCTAAACAGGCCAAATAAGAAACGACCGAACTCTTACGTAAGAGTTCGGTCGTTTCAATCTAAATGGTATAGTTCAACTGCTAATGCACACCGTAGGCTTGGCGGAACTGATAGGGAGCGACTCCCGTGATTCGCCGAAATGCCACTTCCATAACACTGACACTTTTGAATCCACAATCTGAAGCAATGGCAATTTCACTAGCGTTTGAGGAAACGAGTCGCTCTTTCACAATTTCAATCCGCTGAGATTCAACATAGGCATCAAATGGTACTCCCGTTACCGCTTTCATTTCGCGGTGAATGAGTCGCACTGTAGAGTTTAGTTTTGCCGCCAGATATGCCGCTGAAAGATCGTGATTGGCAATATGCTCTTCGATCAGAACGATGAGATCTGAGCCCGGTTCGTTGAGCGATCGCGCGGTTCGTTTCGGCGACCGAATCAGCACTACAAGAAGAGCTGAAACAAACAGTCCCACCACAAACCAAATCAAAAATGATCGAACGGGAAAAACCGGCTTCACCGATGTGGGAAGTTCGCTTTTTACAAAAAGAGGGAACAAGATCGGCGTGTATTTCAAGTGAAGATCGCCCGGAACAAACGAGACCGGTTCGCCGGAATCATCGAGACGTGGAACGATCACGTTCACTCCCAGCGAATCGGGAACGGTTCCGCCAATAAGAAAATCGGGAACAACTACTGTTCCGTAAAAACGATTGTTTTTCAGATCGATCTGTTTTTTCAAATGAATCGGCGTGCCCGTTCGAGAAATGGTGAACATCGAACTGTCCTGCTTTTCCGCCGACGTGATCAACTGCGCCTCTTCGCCCATGGGAACAGACAAAATCACGCTATTGCTCCCGGGGAACGGCGAACGACTCAGTCGCGGATCGAGAATAATCGTGACCGGTTGAAGCGACGAAGAGTTCACCATACCCGTGACCGGAACGGAAAACCGCACCACAATGCCCTTTGGTTCATAGGTCACGGAGATCGAATCGCCGGTGGTACTGCTCGAAGGGTAGAGTGGCATGCGGGTCGTAGGAATTGGTTCGGGAAGGAAAAAGAGACGCGGCGCATTGACGATTTGAATCGTATCGTCCTGCCGATGAACTGCTGCTATCAGATTCGCTCCGAAAAAGTATTGATTCCCAAACTCTTCAAGGGGAAGAATCATGCGGTACGGAGCTGTGCGAACCGTACCGATGTTTTTCCGGCGAACCGTACCGGTTTTCGATCGAAACTCCATCGAAAAAACCACACTGTCTGCCGGTTTTTGACTCGTAACTGCCACTGTGCAGATCGGCGTAGAGATCACCGATCCCGAAACCGGAGAAATAGTCACGGTGTTCTTTGCATAAATAAAAGTGGATGCAAAGAGTAGTAGAGACAAAATGAGTTGAATCTGAACTGTTTTTTTATTCAAAATAGCCCCGGAAGTGTTCTGGTTCCACAGTTTATATTTAATTTGTTGATAGAAATATATGATCTGCAATAACAACGGGAAGAACTATGTGGAAACGTACCTTTAGCTTTATCGCCGGAACAATATCGCTTCTTTCTGCAGAACAAGCAATCTACAGCGATGCCAACCGTTCGCTCTACGATTCGCCACGCAATCGCGCCATGGGTGGATCACTCCTTGCAATATCATCAGAACCAATGCCTTCGGGATTAGCCGCAGGAATTACAACGCCCGAACGCGGGTCGGTCTATCTCGGGTATGCAGGATTTTTCGGGAACAGTTTTGGCGCTTCCACCGCGGGATTTACCATTCCTGTCGATTCAAAACAATCGGTAGGTGGATCCGTTTCCTATCTCATGGTTCCCGGAGTTGACTCAATTTCGATGCAGTACAACGGTAGCGGAGTTCCCGGATCTCCGATCAACAACGAAAAAACAGCCTCGGAACTCTTTGTGAATCTCGTTTATGGAAGAGATCTGCTCACCTTCGCTCGCGGAACACTTTCGGCGGGTGCGGCAGTTCATCTGAAACGAATCCGCTTGATCGATCTCACCGGCTACGGCGTGGGGGCCGATCTGTCGGTGCAGTCGAAATTCAAATCCGGCGGGTCGGTGGCGCTTAAGCTTGACAACGCATTCACGGAATACTCTTACTGGAGCCAAAACTATCACGAAAACGGCCTTCCGCGACTCTATTTCGGATCCGCCTTTGACCGCGATTTCACGTCACACTTTGGTTTTGCCGCCACCTATCGTTCACCAGATCTTCTCGGGAACAGCGGTGTCGGCGGTGGAGCGTTCGGCAAAGAGAATCAGTTCGATGGCGAACCGGAATCGCAGGCTATTTCAGACAATGTGGCAAATCTGTTCACTGCGGCGGGATACGGAACGGAGTTTCGCTTTAACAAAATCGTCGCCATTCGAGCCGGATGGTCTGACACGCGGATACTCAGTTTCGGCGGCGGCGTGCACTTGTTCGACCGCTGGGATATCGATTTTGTCTACGGGCATTCCGGCGCGCTCGAAGGAACCTACAGTATTTCCACCAAGGTTGAACTGTAACCGGTTCAAACAATTCTCCGATTTTTTCTATTGGGCGCGATCATTTCGCGCCTTTTTTCATTTCATACCAACGAAGTGATATAGTCAAAAAGAACCACCTATTACGCGAAAAATTGATAAACGAGCGGAATAAAACGAATGTTCTGCAGAAAAGAGTGACAATTAGCAGAACAAAAACAGACTGTAGCAGCTAATAATCAGGATTAGTAGAACAAAAACAGACAATAGCCGCTAACAGTGAGGATTAGCAGTACAAAAACAGACAGTAGCCGCTAAAGGGACTGTTTCAACCGTTAAAGATTCATACTTTCTGCTACTGAGCCTGTTTCAACCGCTAATGAACCTTTATTTCTGCTACTGAGCCTCTTTCTGCCGCTAATGAACCTTTTTTTTCTGCTAAAGGGCCTGTTTCAACCGCTAAAGATTCATTCTTTCTGCTACGGTGTAATACTCAACCGCTAAAGATTCATTCTTTCTGCTAATGAGCCTGTTTCAACCGCTCAATGAGTCCTTATACCCGAAAAAAAAACATTGCGGCGGACAGGTGATACACGTTCGGTGGGCGTGTTCGCGTGAGGAATCGTTTTCAACCACCTAGAGACTACAGACGATGCTGTGTGAGCGGAGGTAAGCCGGTGGCGTGCGCATTGGCGGCGCGATACCCCGCAGATAGCACGCGCTGGTGCGCTAGTTTTGCAGGCTTGGCACAAGCCGAAAAACAGCTGCACCAGCAGTGATGGCAAGGGAGGCGCGACGGCCTTGCCGCAACCTGCGGCATAGATTTACAACTGTTCTGATACTAAAAAACGGCGAAGATTTCTCCTCGCCGCCAAACTCATTCGCTATATGCCAGAACTATTTCTTGGTACTCTTGCTATTCTTGCTCGTAAGATTATAGGTGAAATCAAACTGATATTTCGGCCCTTTGATCGGATCGATATCTAAATCAGAGCCGACAAATTCCTGCTGTTGTTTCAAGAAATGGATCCGGCTTCCCAGTTCGATCAGTTCGTGGTTAAACGATCCGCGAACGCCAATCGAAAAGTCGTTGGTGTGAATGCGATGTTTGATATTTTCCCAAGGATAATAGCGCCACTCCTGTGTTCCAGTCGTTTCCGTAGAGATGTCGTTGAAATGCACATACTGTTTGGTACTATAAGTCGAACCGTAGAAATTGCCAAAAATGCCGCTTTCCTGAATCATTTGGAAACCGAGATTGAACCACAACTTGCCCGATTCAGGGAAATTCATGTTCGCAATATCGTGGAACGCTAGTTCTGTTCCGGTAGCAAAGCGGTGGAACTTTTCAGTGTGATTTTCACCCAGTTCTTTGATTTCTGATCCCACCAGTTCCAGTTTCATATTGCTGTGACCATATTCGGTCCAGTAGTCGATACAGTCGATAAAGAGCATGTCGAGACCGAGACCAAAGCGGAACGACGACGTTTCCCACTTGAACCCTTCGCGTTCGCCATCGTAGGTCATGGGGTGATTTTTTTCGCCCGGTTTCATCCGTTTGGTCCGGTTGTGAAGATATCCGAATTCGAGGGACGGGTTGATTTCGAATTTCGACTCCACGGGGACGATATTGCCGCGACCGGCGAGATTCCAGCGGATCGAGTCGGTGACAATCGCATCTTGGTTTGGCCAATACGAATCAGCTCCGCTATTCATCCCTTCCACATTGCCACTATTGGGAATACTCGACTGACGGTTCGCGTAGACAAAGTGTTTTTTCCCATAGGTGAAATCAAAGGCGGTTACCACGGGAAGTGATGTGTCGCCGATCTGAATATACGAACTGATCCGCGGGAACTCCACTTCAGCCATGCGTTCTTGGCGGATCATGCGATCCTTGCCTTCAAACTTTTCGGTTTTTGTCCCAAAGAGAGTATCCATATAGCCACTGGCGTAGAGTCCCAGGTCGATGGTCACCATATCGGAAGGGTTCATCCCCAAAGAAAGACCGAGATTCTCTGCACCGAGAATTGCTCGACCACTGTCAGCTGTCTCTTTGTAACGGCTCTTGGCGATAAATGCATCGAGATTTACGCCGATACGGAATCCGCTTTTCGGTTCCTGTGCGGCGAGAATAAAACCAAACCGATGTTGCGGCATGGTCAGTGTCAGGGAATCGTCGTAAAAATCAGTGGTCATAGGAACAATTCCGTACTGCGCAGAGAAAGCGATTTTCCCCGGAGCGCCCACGGTGAAACGCGGCATTTTCACGGCAATATTTTTGAGATATGTTGAGTCATTTTCCGTCGCTACTTTCTGCCCGTTGATCCCCATGTCAAAGTTTACCAAATGGCGGTGAATATCCACAAGACCGATCGGCATTCCCGCGCGGTTCAATGCGTTGTAGTTCTGATCACTAGAAATCGTTCTATTCTGCTGAACATCGGCAGTATATGCGTGAGACAACGGATCGATCGGGGAATTAAACTGTGCAAGTGCTGCAGCGGCAGTCACGAGAACTGCGGGAATCAACTTTTTACTTTCGACCACTTTTACCTCCGGTACAATGGATTTCCAATTTTTCAATAATTTCATCGGGGAATCGAGCAACTTTGCCGGTTTCAGCATAGAACCCGACCATTTTGACATCGCCGTGCGCGCAGAGCACGCCATTCTGGTTATAGATTTCCGTTTTAAACTCCACGCGATATGAAGTGACTTCGACAATGGTAGAGGTCACCGTTAGCAGATCGTCGTAGCGCGCGGGAAAGCGGTATTTAATATTCACTTCGGTAATTGCCCAAAGAAGGCCTTTTGTGTGATAATGCGCCAGATCAAGACCGATTGACCGCAACAGTTCCGTGCGACTTCGTTCCATATATTTCAGATAGTTGGAGTGGTAGACCACACCACCGCAATCGGTGTCTTCGTAATAAATTCGAATTTCAAGATTGTTCATGCGATTCTCCTTTCAATTTTCGCCACAAGGTCGAACGGGAAATGCCCAATATGCGCGCCGCTTCAGAGTGATTGTCTCCGCACTTCTCTAGAATATACTGCATATACCGCAGTTCCATCGATTCAAGTGTAATATCCTCGCCCACAAAAAATCCTTCGCGAACCCGTTCCGCCGATTCGTTCAGTTCCCAGCCGATTGTCAGCGCGGGCAGACGCTGATCGGTGATTCCCGGAATCGCCTGAAGATAATCGGGAAGGTCGTGCACGGTAATCGTGGGAGGATTGGCGAGAATCGTGGCGTATTCAATAATATTCTGCAGTTCGCGAATATTGCCGGGATAGCGGTGGCGAGAAAGCAAAAACTCTGCTTCTGGCGTAAATCCGGTGAGCGATTTTTTCTGTTTACGGCTAAACGTGTGAAGAAAGAGTTCCACCAATCGGGGAATCATCTCTTTGCGTTCGCGCAGTGGTGGAAGAGTGATCGGAAAGACGTGAATGCGGTAAAAGAGATCTTCGCGGAACGCTCCCGCTTCAACCATTTTTTTCAGATCCCGATTGGTGGCGGCAATAACGCGACACGAAGCGGTTCGCTCAGAACTTTCACCCACGGGCTTGAATTTTTCTTCCTGCAGAAATCGAAGGAGTTTCACCTGCATAGGAAGAGTGAGTTCCCCAATTTCGTCGAGGAACAGCGTGCCGCCATCTGCTTCCTGAACCAACCCGAGCCGATCCTGATCCGCGCCAGTGAACGACCCTTTTTTGTGGCCAAATAGTTCACTTTCAAAAAGTGTTTCCGGAATGGCGCCACAGTTCACGGGAACAAACTTACCGTCCAATTTTGATAGTTTGTGAATAATCGTAGCAAAATACTCTTTCCCCGTACCGTTTTCTCCGCCGAGCAGAATAGTTGCCGACGAAGGGGCCACCTTAACCAACAGGCGAGCAATTTTTTCCATCGCCGGCGATCCACCCATGATATCCACGAGAAGATCTTCGTCGGATCGAACCGTAGCCACCGGTTCTGCCGCTTTGGGTTTGGTCACCGCGCGAAGAATTTCAGAAAGAACAACCGGCTTAGTCACCGCCGTCACGAGAAGTTCTTCCAGTTCAGAAAGAAGTTCCACTGCAAGCGGGTCTGAATGGATAAGATAGACTTTAGTCGAAGGCATAGTTTTGCGACAACGACGAAAGAAAGAGAGCGAATCGAAGGGAATCGTATCGGCATCGATAATCAGTGATGCCACCGGGCGAAGTTCGCACAAACCTTCGGCGCTCTCCAGAGAATCGGTGTAGGTGAGCTGTACGCCGCGGATCTCTTCACGAACCAACTGATTGAACAGAGGTCGATCACGAGTAATTAGAAGAGTTGTTTTCATGCAGAATTTCTCCTCTGACGGTTACTTACATCGCTGTGTGAACGCGAACCGGTATATTTTTAAACGACGTGATAAAATACATAGATAGGCGTGAAATATGAAAATAAAGTGGCTTATTACCGCACTGTTTTTGGTGGCGGTCATTTTACAGATTCCCCTTGGACTAAAAGCACCCAAACCTCTGCAGATAGAGATCGGTGAAAAAAAGGTTTCTGTAGCAATAGGAAAAGTTCGCGTGCGCGGTTCGGGAAAGGTCGAATGCGATTCGGTGAAACTGGTTATCGAGGATCAAACATTCCAGATCCGACGACTTACCGCTCACGTTTCGCTGTTCAAGGTTGGTAAACTCCGCACCGCAGAGCCAATTCTTCGCCGCCATCTAAAAGCACTTCACTTCGATTCGCTCACGGCGGAACTGATCGCCGTGGGTCTGAAAAAAATCACGGTGGAACACAGTTCAGGTGCGATTGGCAAAACCTCGTTCACTGATGCGTTCCTATCTTTCAAGCGAGAAGGGAAATTCGTGCGAGGATCCGGCAGAGTGGAATCGGTAGTGCTCTGGGGAAAACGACAAACCAAACAGCAATTTGACTTTTTACTGAAAGAGGAAATCGCTAAGGGTTCATTTGACGGATCAATCGGTGGTGGAACGGCAAAGTCACAGTTTTCCTACAATATTTCCACAAAAAAGTTCATTGAACTCGCCGTGACCGCAAAAAAAATCGAATTAAACCAGACAATCCCCGCGGAGTTCGATGGCACCGTGGCGATTCAGTTTAAATCGACCAATGACCGATCCGAACCATTCACCGGGGAAGGCACGATCAGCGTGATAGGATTTGTCGACAAGGAGAGCGCCCTTCTCGCCGAACTTCGCAGAACGCTGAAACTGGTGGGAGTCACCGCGGTTCAGTTTGACGAGATTCGCATTCCGTTCAAACTTGCGAATAACAAGCTGAACACTGATTCTATCAGCGCAGAGGGAAAAAACTTCGATGTCACCGGATCGGGAACAGTGAAACTTAAAAACCTTTCCTATGACTTGGAAGTGACCGGACACCTTGCTCCGGCCATGCAAAACAACGTTTCCCGCATCGTCTGGGGTGGCCTCGACTTCGATGCCAAAACAGGCGGGCGATCGTTCACCGGAACCGCAATTGGTCAGAACGATGACTATTCAGTAAAAGTGGACAAACGAATCATCCGCCAAGGGGCTCGCTCCTTTTTCAAAAATCTATTTAATTGAACAGATTGTCACGTACTGGCACTGTTTCAGCAATGTGCATAAACCTATATTAGATAGAACTGAGTTGTTAGTAATAGGAGGGTACAATGGAAGACTTCTGGAGCAAAATGAAAAGTGGCATCAAAGATGGCGCCGTATTTTCTGCGAATAAAATCGAACTCTATTCGAAAATTGGCAAGTTGAAAGTCGATCAGTTCAGTCTGAAAAAGAAAATCGAATCGGTTCAAAACGATATGGGTGTGCGACTCTTTGATCTAATCAAAGATGGAAAAGGGAACGCAGCTGGCGATGACATTGCCATTCTAAGCTTTGTCGAAAAAATCGATGGCTATGATGCAGAAATCAAGGTTATGGATGTTGAAATTGAACGTATCCGCGTGGAAGCACAAGAAAAACAGAGTGCTTATGATTCTGAAAAAAGTGCAACGACAGAAAAAAACACCACCGTTGATGACGAGGTTGTAGGCGTTTGAAATTCAAACGATTTCTTCTGATTAAAACTGAAGGAAAAGGAGAAGGCGAGTTTTACCGCATACCGGTTGCTCCGCTACTACTTCTTTTCCTTTTCTTTCTTGCACTCTTGATCGGCGGATCGATTTGGCTAGGTTCTGAACGTTCACCGTTAGTCATCCGAAGAGAAAAGCTCAAAACACTCAAGGCGGAAAACCGCGCCCTTGACTCAATAATCCAATCGCTCAAAACGCAAATTGACACCACAAATATCGACAGTCGCAAAATCAATCGACAAGCGGAAAAGCTCCGTGAAAAAGCATCTCTTCCACCCGAAAAATTCGAGTCAAAACCGGGCAAGGCGGTCCCACTCTCCCACGCCTTTTTGCAAAGTTACAGCGATACACTTTTTCAATTCCTTCGTCGATCCGTCGATTCAGCCGAAGTGACACTCTGGCACTCACTGCCAACAATTTCCCCCCTTCCACTCGCGATTGCAGTCCAAACAATTGGCTACGGCATCGAATTTGACTCTTTTTCTGGTGTCAAACGCAGAAACAGCGGCATAACCTTTGCCGCACCGCTAGGCACAGCCGTGGTTGCCACCGCATCAGGTTCAGTTTATCGTGTCTATCGCAATGGCGCCAATGGACTCACGGTAGAACTCGCTCATGCACATCGCGTTACAACACGCTATTCCCACCTGGGACGAGCAGCAGTTGCAAAGGGAAAGCGAATAAAAAAAGGCGAACAGATCGGCACCGTTGGCGAGACAGGCTGGTCAGTGGGGCCACAACTACTCTATGAAATTACTAAAAATGGAAAGCCAGTGGATCCAACACTACTGGTTCAGGAGGGAATATGAGTCGCAAGATCGTAATAATGCTCCTTTTTACTGCAATCATGGGATTTGCAGCTGAAATGTCAGACACGGCGAAGGTCGACGTGAAAACCACGGAAAAACAGCTTTCTTCAGAAGAAAAAGTTTTGGCGGGAGTTCTTTTAATGAATGACTCGTATAATCTTACCATAACTCAAAAACATGAATACTATTTAGCACTTTTAAAAGAGACCAAGGTAACCCATGAGCAGTTCAAGCGCTACCTGGAATCAGCGAAAAAGTCTTCAAAAGAGTGGGAAAAGTCGCTTAAGCGATTGAATGATGTTTTTGAGTGAGAAGATGTGGCATTTTGTCAAAGAAAGATGATAACGTCACACACACTGCAATTGAAATCATTGCATTTTCGACAAGGTGATCCAATTTCCTCCGAAAAATGGGATGTTGTCACAATAATGCACTCCACAAATATGAAAGTTATTGTATAATTCTTAACTGAAGATGTTTGTTATAATTGTAAAAACTGAATAATTGCAACTACCCCCGTCTATTTCTAAGGAGCTAGAATGAAAAAAGCGTTACTCTCTGCCACTGTTCTTGGGATTATCATCTCTTCCTGTTCAATGATCGAAGATATCATCGGCGGTATCGACACAACAACACCCGATGGAAGCGACTCTACGATTACAAACGACACCGTTGTGGTTTCAAAATCTCTACAAATTCTTTCATTGAAAAGTTCAAATGGTCTTTTTGATCTTACGGGAAATGGTAAAATCGAGAATTTTGGCATCACAACAAATTCCGGATTCAATATTAATTCCAATTCCTATGCCATTTGCTATTCACCTGTTCTCGACACCATTGGGTCATCAGATTTCACCATCTCCTTTACTCTCAAAGCGGAAAAACAGGATGGGGTAATCCTCTCTAAATACCGTGGTGGTGTTGGTAGTCCTGAAAAAGGGTGGAATATCCAACTTGAAGATGGAAACGGTACTCTTGGTGGGAAGGATGTCTACAAATCAGGAATCAGATTCGATATTTCAGATGGACGAAATGGTGGATGGGGCATTCTTGCTTCAGGTACCTCATTCCTCGACAACAAATGGCATGAAGTTACTATCGAGTACAACAAAAGTAGTGGGTACTCAAGAATGATTATTGATGGCAACACCATCGACTCTGCAAGTATCTCTACGATTGGAGATGCATCAAATACCAACGAACTCTACATTGGCTATCGCGGCGACAATTGGGTTCACCTAAATGGGTCACTCGATCATATCGAAATATTTAACGGCATTCGCTAAGTCTCAATAGATTACATTGCAGAGCCCCCGATGAATCTCTTCGTCGGGGGCTCTTTTCATTTTGGAATGACCAAATTACTATTTTATCGCTTTTTCATAAGAACAAAGGGCGCGTTTTCCAATTGAGTCCAGAGAAAATTCAGAACAATATCTTTCCTGTGCCTGAACTGCCATGAGATAGCGAAAGTCGCAATTTTCATAGGAACGAATCGCTTCTGCAAGCTTTTCATAATCGTATTCAGGAAAAAGTCGCCCCGTGACACCATCGGTAACGATATCCACCATTCCTCCCGAATCTGTACAAATAAGCGGTACCCCCATTCGCGCAGCTTCGAGCAGAACCATTCCAAGGCCTTCGCGGAATGAAGGCAGGATAAAGATATCTGCTTTTTCAAAATAGTTGGCCAGATCACTCGGCACTACAGAATCGACCCAGGTTATTCGTTCCAAGAGATTCAGATCGTCAGCAAGCTGAGAAAGAGCCCCTTTTTCCTTACCATGACCGATTATCGTTAAGTGGTAGTCTGTATCGAGTAATCCCATTGCATTTATCAATAAATCAATTCCCTTTTGCTTGACTAACCGACCAATTAAGAGAATAGATCTTCCCGAGGATTGTACTGGTTCCAACAGAGGGACTACGCTTTCGCGGACAGGCATAGGAACTATATCAAACTGCCAATTCACATTAGGAAAATGTTTTTCAATTACCGATCGAAGATAGTTTGATATTACTTGGATACGAGTGGCATTTCCAAAAACAATCCGTGCAAAGGGGCGCAAAAACCATTTTTTGTCCAGCATCACCGAATCGGTGCCATGCGATGTTACCACATAGGGAATTTTAAAGAGACGCGTCACCATCCAAACAGTCACCCCTGATGGTATCCACCAATGGGCGTGAATCAAATCCGGCTTTTCTTCGCGAATCAGTCGAACGATATGAAAAAACTGTGCCACTAGAAATCCTACAAACAGAACTGCATTGACAGGACTTTTCATAACTAATTCATGCATAATACCCATATATGCTAGCCGTTCAAGAGAATCAGGGGCGTAGCGAAAACGGCTGATGCGGTATCCATCTTCGGACTGCTCCTCTAATGCTAGGCCTATCGCATGAGGAGCTGACACGACGACATCAACTCCATTACTTTTCAACGACTGATGAAAATTGCGCATAAACGGAGCCACTGTATCTTCACCGTGGCGTGGGAAAACGTGACTAACCGTTAAGACTTTCATTCCGCAATGACTTTCTTACGACGAAGCACAAGGGCTGCAATGGCAGTAAGAATCGTCAAGATCCAAATCGGTGCAGAAACGGCAAGAGCATTTCCAAGATAGAGCGATTTAGGACGCAATTCGACAGTGTGTTTTCCCGCAGAGACTTCGAGTGCCATCCACGTCATATCAGCGCGAAGGGGTTCCACTCGTTTACCATTAAGAAGTATTTCCCAACCAGGATACCACACTTCAGCAATGCGAAGCAATCCCTGAGCAGGAACTTCCACTTCGGCAATACGGTCATTTGTTGTGTATTTTTTCCAACGAACGGGAATAATCGGATTCAGAGTCGAACCATTTACAGATGGAAATGACGGTTTCTTTTCGAGAAGTACTACAGTGCGGACCGCATGTCCTTGGGAATAAAACAGTTCATTCATGCGATTGAAACGATCTGTTTTGCGAATTGCCGATCCACCCTGATCATTGCTAATAGTATCAATCCGCACAGTTGTATCAACAACCTGATACTGCTGCGTGAAAGAGATCCGGGGAAGGGCATTCTGATTTTTCAAAGCCATCAACATACCATCATTCATAACCATTACATATTCGCAGTTAGCAACATTCAAATAGGGGTTACCCATTTGGTATGACGCCAGATTTAACATTCTCTGCCCTGTTGAATCATAGACAGTGTGAAAAATATCGAAATTTGCTCCACGTCCATACACACCGGGGCGCACTTCGTGTTGTGCTGTCGGCTGTTCACCGCGGAATGCGCGATACCACTGTAGTTCATTGTCGTGGAATCCATTCACTCCTTCGAGATTGTAGACTCCTGCCATACTTTCAATAGGAGCAGTACCTTCAGTAAAATGAATTCTGAATGGAGCATTTTTGAATTCGCTCTGCAGGTCGCGAATCGCCTGAGGGGTACGAGTAAACTGGCCCGAAGGAGTGACAACGACAAACTGGCGGTCAATACGAATGGTATCAACCAAGCCAAATAGTAACATCGTTCCAATGAGATAGGTGGGTTTCAATTTCCCTTTCATGACAAAAAAGAGCATAGCCAAAATCGTCATTGCCATGAACCACCATCCCCACAACGCGGGGATGAAATTTTTGGCATAATTCAAATCGTAAACAGATTTGTTGGCCATAAACTTTTCACCGGTAGCAATGAATAACGGCGCATAGAGTTCACTATTCAAGGAGAGTAGTGTCAGAACAGTCAGCACCACCATCGAACTGATCAACCCTTTTTCCCAGATGTTTTTCCCTTTTTCAGAAAGTGATTCCCAGAATTTTTCATCGAGATCTTTCATAAAAAAGACAGACAAAAGGACAGAGGCAAAAGAGAACCAGAACATAATCATACTGAGAGCGCGGAACTTGTTGACACCGGGAATGAAATTATAGGCAAACTGCACCATTGGCGTATGTTGCCCCATACTCATCAAGAACGAAAAGATAGCTGTGCCTAGCCAGAAAATGCGCCAAGCTTGCGGTTTTGCGATTACCGCAAGAGCGGCACCGATCATGGCCATAGCACCAACATATTCACTGTTCAACTTGAACTGATTGTCACCCCAATAGTTCTGAAGATGGTTTCCAAAGTCAGGAACCCATAGCGAAAAAGCATCGCCCCAGTGAAGCGACCACGATGCTACAAAAGCGATATCTTTCATAGTTCCACGGACTGACCACGCATCATTGACAAAGGAGAATGCCGGCCACAACTGCACCGCACCAAATGCGACACCCATGAATATTGCAATCCAGAAAGCGACCGAACAAAGGAGAGCTGATTTTACATTTCTATCAATCACAAACTGACGTATCGTGTACATCAACCAATACGCCCCCATTCCCCACATGACAAAGTAGGTCATTTGAATATGTGATGTCAGGATAGACATTCCCACGCCAAACGAGACAGCAACAACTCGCCAAAACGAGGGTGTTTCAAGAAGAAATTTTAATTGCCAGATAATAAAGGGAAGCCAAGTGATCACATAAATTTTCCCATCGTGTCCCGGAAGTACATGTGACAGTAGCTGAGGATTAAGCATGTAGAACAGTGCGCCGACGAAAGAGATAAATGCGGGCACTTTAAATGCGCGTCGTAACATTACAAAGAAAAATACGCCCGCGAGGAATATGTGGAATACCATGGTAACGCCGACACGCTTATGGGTTGGGAAAAAATGAGATATGACCATTGATGGCGGATACATAATATCGCCTGCAGTGGCATCAATAGTAGGCATTCCACTCAGAGTTGCCGGATTCCAAAGCGCAACTTGGTGATCTTTTACCAATGTCTGCTCGAGCAGGTGTTTTGCTCCCATCGCATTGACTTGGTCGCTCATCTGATTGCCAAGAATCATGTTCTTTTGAAACAGAAACTCACCAAAAAGACCCACCACGACAAGCAATAGTATCGTCATGTACAGTGGCATTTCCCACTTATTCTTTGTTTCCACGAAACCTCCTATTTCACTACATTAGTTGTAAATTGTTAACGTTATTATACAAAATCATTTTTTCAAACTATTCTTTACCACGATTTTTTCATATAGAACAGGGATAATCCCAATAAGATTAACCAAGTGACTAATCGAATTGATTGCTATATAGACGAGCATCTCTTCACGTGATCTACCCAACGATGTAAAAAGAAGAATTCCCATAACTTCGCGAACACCTAAGCCATTTGGGGCGAAAGGAACCAGAACCGCCATGAGTTCAATCACCGGTATAAATGTTAGCATTTCTATAGGATACCACGAACCGGTAACACCCTTGACCAGAATCAACGCAATAACAACCGTTATTGATTGTGCAAGCATACTGATACAGACATTGAGAAACATTCGAGTGGGGTTACTGCGGAACTGCTGAAAAGCAAGCACAACACTTCGAAGAAATGTGCGAATTTTTGCCGGGATTACTCGCGATAAAAGGCGACCTGTAAATGAACTTAAACGGCGGGAATAGAGAACTGCAAATCCTCCAACAAAGAGAACTGTCGATGCGACGAGGGCCGGCATCAGTTGAGCAAAACCTTGTCGAGATGTGAGTTGCACAACGCCAAAGAGCGACAAAACAAGAAAAGGGATCATGCCAGTGATACGAAAAAAGAGAGAAAGACTGACAATCTGATCAGTGGTCAGATGGTTCGTAAGCATAGCGCCGCGAACAATGTCCTGGCCAACACTTGAGGGAATAACCAAGGAATAATATCGCGACTTCATATCCAAGACAAATAGATCTGTTACGCGAATAGAACGAGTAAAATGACGGGATAAATACTGAAATCGATATGATTGCAACCAGAGTCGTATGAAGAGTAAAAGTAGAAACGATGGGATAACCCACCAAGGAACAGACGCAAACTGCACTCCAACTTTCTGCAAATCAATGGTCCATAAAATCCAAACGAGTGGCAACAGTATAAACATCATTTTAATCAATGAAGTACATTTTTTTGCGACCGATTTCATACTACTCCGGATTTAGACGAACAAAGAGAGACAAATATAAATCACAACCTCTCTTTTATGCCGTGCCATAACGGTAATTCTGTATAGGTTGATAACATTCTTATATCAAGCAAACCTGATTTCTGCCGTTGTTTTTTGCTTTGTAGAGAGCCGAATCTACTCGAGCAACAAGATCGCTCGCCGATTCGCCAAACTGGTATTCTGTCACGCCAGCTGAAACGGTAACAGTTCCGGGCATTTCCTTGCCAGATTCACTGCGAAGGCTTGTATTTTCAAAGGCTTGACGAATCCCTTCAGCCACCATCAGAGCCGATTCGCTACCAGTTTCAGGAAGCAGAACAATAAACTCTTCACCGCCAAACCGAGCTGCGATATCTTCGTGGCGAACACGGACATCGATTCGCTGAGCTACATATTTAAGAATTTGATCGCCAATCAGATGACCATAGGTATCGTTCACCAATTTAAAATGATCAATGTCAACCATGATCACAGAGAACACTCGATTTCTCCGCCGAGAGAGCGAAATTTGACGTGCTAACGCTTCATCGAATGCTTTGCGATTGGCAATTCCTGTCAGTTCATCGCGACGAACTTCTTCCTGAAGGAGAGATAACGCTGCGCGCAGTGAATCTAATTCCAACTGAACAGTATCTAAACCTTCTTCGACGCGAGCTGACTTTTCTCCAAAAAGTCGCGCTTGATCGACAATCCTCGCAACTACTACTCGAATTTCCTGAACCGATTCCACTTCGTTTAATTCATTTGCACATTCGATCATTGTGGAAGTGAAACCGCTGCTTTCACCAGAAAGATCCGAAACCGTCCGGTATAACTCGGTCACCATTTCCTGAAGTTCATCGCGAAGACGAATCAGTTCACGTTCATTGATATCTTCGCAGAACTGCAAGAACAACGAATCCATCATATCGTGAGTAAACCGGTCGTTGGTCTGGCGAAGTGCGTCAATGACGGATACCAATTCTGGTTCCTCTTGGCGAACATAGCGATACCAAACGGTGTAATTATGTGGGGTTACAGGAATTCCCAAAGTGTGCATGATTTCAATAGCGGATTTTTGGAATGACTCAATTTGTTCACGTGTATCATCTCTGTACATTACAGCTCCCTCGCTGGATAGAACAGAGTAAAGTATATACCATGTCCACGAAAAAATGGGCCGGAATATGCACCTTTTTATTTCGGATAGATCATCTGAATGGTCATCGCTTTGATGGCTGGAATAGTAAACGAAGCGGGGGTGTACTTGGGAATCCCTGCAGGTTTATAGTTTGAAGAAAACCCATACCCTTCGACAGGACCAGGCGGTGTCCATTTCATTGTGAGTACACCGTTTTTATCCGTGTCGTGAACTATGCGAATGGCGTATTCACCTTCAGGAATCGATTCAAAATGAAACGAAACAATCCCATTGATCGCGTCCGCCGTTTTAGTGGGAAGTTTCAGTTTCATCCAGTTTGATTTTTGGTGAAGAAAGAGAAGAATCGTTCCGCCTCGTTCTGATTTGATACCCGTAACGGAGACGGTCAGTTCTGCCGATAAACCCAACGAAATGATAACTAACATACAGAGCGCTGATTTCATTGATAATCCTAGAGCAGAGTCGGACAAGCGACCCAAACCATTTCAATGTTCGGGAACTGCTTTTGCATGTGGTCTTGAAGAAGTGAAATACCGACGGTTTCTGAAGCGTGGTGCCCGAGAAACAGCACAGAAATCCCATAATCGTGAGCATCGTGGTAAAATTCAGACTGTTCACCGGTGATCAAGAGTTGTACACCGAGCTGTGCAGCTTCGATCAGATCATCTCGTCCACAGGCACCGCTCATTGCAGCAACGTTAGTAATCGGCTCATCAGAAACCCGGAGTAGTTTCGGAATACAGTTCAAGGTTGAGCCCAATTTTTCTGCCAGTGAATCGATATTTTGTGGCGAAGAGAAACTCCCCAAAGCACCAAGTTTCAGTGGATGGCAATCACAGAATCGCCCACTTGGTTCAGCACCGATCAGTTTTAGCAGGCCTGAATTGTTTCCTAATTCACCGTGAGCGTCCAGAGGAAGGTGCATCGCATAAAGAGAGAGGTTATTTTCAAAGAGAATGCCGATTCGTTTGCGGTGCACGCCAGTGATAACCGGGTTTGCTTTCCCCCAAAAAAGTCCGTGATGAACAATAAGCATATCGGCGTTCGCTTCAGCGGCTTTAGCAAACGTGGCAATGCCTGAATCCACGGCAAAGGCAATGGTACGAACAGCGTCTGAGCCTTCAAACTGTAGCCCATTCCAACTAATTTCAGAAACGGAGTGCACCTGAAACAGCGAATCGAGGTAGGATACAACCGCATCTCTTTGAATCATTTAGTCTCCTGTCTTTTAATAATCTCTTTGATCAATTGAATCAATTTGAATTGGTCGATCGGCTTTGTCAATTCACGGGCACCTTGTGCCAATAGTATCTCAACCTGCGTTTGGGCGACCTTATCTTTGTGAAAGAGAATATACTCGATGTCTGGATACATGGTTCGACCGGTGGTGAAAAGATCGTGACACAGTTTCCAATCATTGGGCGGATCCATATCCATAAATACAATTGGAATATGGTTGTCGATGATATAGTCTTCAGCTTTTGCGGCAACATCAAACTCCACAACATCGCAATAGGGAGTTAAAATTGATTTCAATGTTCCCACAAAGAGTCTAACCGTTCCATAAATGAGAACCTTAGGCTTTAACGATGTCGCCTGAGGACGCGCCTGCTCCCGCAAATCTTTTTCGCGATCTTCGGTCTTAAGTCGCGCTTTGACCGTTTGATTAATACGTTTCGTCTCTTTTTCGCGGTGCATAGTGTTCAATTTCTGAAGTAGATCATCGCGTTTTCCATCAAAACTCATATAGCCATCCTTGTTCATCTTTAGTAAATTGATTTTACATTAAAAGAGTATTTATGTAAAGAGGCTTGTAAAACTTTGAGTCAACGGAGGCGGTAAACTATTTTAGCTCGGAAATTTCACTCTGTTCAAGGAGCTTGCATGAGATGTCCCTATTGTGGCGAAAACCGCGACAAGGTAGTTGATTCGCGTACGAGTAAAGAAGGAGCAGCAACACGCCGCCGCCGCGAGTGCCTCGATTGTGGGCATCGCTTTACCACCTATGAATATGTTGAACAGATTGAATTGGCGATCATTAAAAAAGATTTGCGCCGCGAACCATTTGAGCGGCAGAAGCTCGTTTCCGGAATTTCTAGTTCTTGCGTGAAACGTCCCGTGTCGGTTGAAACGATCGAAGATATTGTCGATCGCGTGCAACATCGCATTGAACAGGATCCCCGCGGAGAGATCGAATCGATAAAAGTTGGAGAACTGGTGATGGATGAATTGGCGAAAGTTGATCAGATCGCTTATATCAGATTTGCATCAGTCTACCGCAATTTCCGCACCACCGAAGAATTTATTAGTCAAGTTAGTGAGTTAGTACGATGAAAAAGCTATTTCCCCTGTTGTTCCCCCTCTTGCTCACCGCAGCACCGCTCGATTCAATAGTCGTTCGCGAAGTCGCAAAAACGGGCTACGACGATATCAAAACTATTGGCTTTTCTTTGGCCGAAGTTGGTTCACCCGAACTGCTGGCAGATTTCAATAGCAACGGATCATTTATACCCGCGTCGGTGCAGAAAATTTTCACCGGTGTGGCAGCCATGGAGATACTTTCACCGCTTCACGATTTCAAAACAGAGATATTTGTCAATGCTATCGATGAGAACGGCGCGGTCAATAAAATCGCCGTCAAAGGATTTGGTGATCCAGGATTTACCGCTGAACAGATTTGGCTTCTCGCCTATCAACTCAAAATGGAAGGAATTACTTCAATTAAAGATACTCTATTTGTCGACAACAGCTATTTCGATTCTGTGACTGTCGGCCCAGGGTTCAACGAACCGAACAGCAGCCGTGCCTATATGGCTCCGGTGGCGGCACTTTCAGTCAATTTTAATTCTATCGCGGTTCACGTGCGCCCTACAACAGCGGGAAAATCAGCTGTAATATCCTATCTTCCAGCTCAGGCGAATCTCAAACTGACAGGAACGGTAGAAACCCGCGCATCCGCCGGAAAAGATGATCTTCACGTGGCCACCATGTTCAACGGAAAAGAGAGCGTAGTTCAGGTTGACGGCGCAATTGGCGCATCCGAAAAAAGCCGCACAATCTACCGCAAACTGTGGAATCCTATTCAAGCATTTGCCATGTCGTTTACCGCGGCGTGCGAACAAGTAGGAATTCCCTGTTCAATAACCGTGGCACCGGGCGTTATCCCCGTCGGATCGAAACCGTTCTACACATTCCATTCGCGAGCACTTCAAGAACACGTGAAAGACATGTTCAAGTACTCCAATAACTTTGTCGCCGAAATGGTGTTCCGTTCAATTCACGCCGAAAAAACTAAATCGGCGGGAACCTGGAAAGGCGCGGCAGAAATTGTGCGCAACTGGTATGGAACAGTAGCTTCAGACACGTCAAAAATGCCCACGATTGTCAACGGTTCCGGCATGGGCGAAGGGAATTTTTGTTCGCCGAAAATGGTCATTGATGCTATGCAAGCAGGGATGAAAAGCGAACGGTTCAGTCCTGAGTTCATGACAGCATTTCCGGTAGCCGGTGAAGACGGTACACTGTCCAGTCGCTTTTCAAAATCGCCGCTCAAGGGAAATCTTCGCGGAAAAACGGGTACGCTTAACGACGATGGCGTTACCAATTTGGCGGGCTATTTTTTCAAAAATGGCAAGATCTATCTCTACTGTATTTTCATAAACAACAAACAGAAAACACAGTATGAGCACTGGATGTTCCAAGAAAAACTTATGAACCGACTCTACGAAGCGCTCTGATTTTCATTAGAGAAAAGGATTGATTGATGGATGAACGGGATCTACTGAATATCGGTACGGGCAACAATAGAAAAGTGGTCAACATAACCCCTATTCTCGTTGCGATTCTCTTTGTAATCGCTATTCTGTTTTTTGGTGTAGCCGGTGTGGCCACGAGTTTTCTTGTGGGAACCTATAAAACGCTGCCCGATACGGAAGAACTTTCCAGTGTAAAGCCATCGTCTGTATCGCGAATCTACGATAAAGATTCTGTTCTTATTCACGAATTTAGCATCGAACGACGGTTTTGGATTCCCCTCGACTCTATGTCCGACAATATCAAGTACGCCGTTGTTGCCATTGAAGATCAGCGATTTTATAAACACTGGGGACTTGATCTTCGCCGCATATTCGGAGCCGCGATCTCTAATATTGTGGCCCGCGGATACTCCCAGGGAGCTTCTACTCTTACTCAGCAGTTGGCGCGCAATCTCTTTTTCACTCACGAAAAGACAATGTTGCGCAAAATTCGCGAAATGCTCACGGCGATCAAACTGGAACAGCACTACAGCAAAGATGAAATTCTCGAACTCTATCTCAATCAGATCTACCTCGGAGCCGGCGTGTACGGCGTTGAAGCAGCATCACAGCGCTATTTCGGCAAGCGCTGCAAAGATCTCACACTGAGCGAAGCCGCTATTATCGCCGGAACAATTCAACGGCCCGAAGCGTATCGCCCTGATCTCGAAAAGAATATCGAACGGATCACTGTGCGCCGAAAGTCGGTACTTCGCGGTATGAAACGGATGAAAAAGATCACCAACGAACAGTTCAAAACTGCTCAGGAAGAGATGATCACGGCTATTTCTCAACAGGATGCGGCACCGACAGCACCCTATTTTATCGAAACTGTGCGCCAGTATCTCGAAAACAAATACGGTGAAAACCAACTCTATAACGGCGGATTGATTGTCTATACCACGCTGGACAGCAAAGCTCAGCAAGAAGCGGAATACTCCCTGAACTCCCACCTCGACACACTTCAAAAAATCCCGAACCGCATTTTCCTCTATGATAATCAACCTTGGAAACAGACGCCCGGCGTTTCGCGCGCCGATTGGATGGACAATTTTGATTCGCTTTATCGCGAACACAAATCACTCTTTTTCGATGAATCGGGGAACTCTCTCGTCGATGATTCACTGCGTCACCGCAAACTTCAGGCGTCTGTGGTGGCTCTCGACACCCGAACCGGTGCCGTGCGAGTCATGATCGGCGGGCGCAGTTTTGAAAGTAGTAAGTTCAACCGAGCTATTCAGGCGGTGCGTCAGCCCGGATCAACGATGAAACCTTTTGTCTACGCTGCGGCTCTACAGAATGGCTATACTCTTTCAACCAAAGTGGTTGATGCGCCATTCACTATGGACACACCTTCGGGCCCGTGGACGCCATCGAACTTTGAATCGGAGTTTTTCGGAGCGGTCACTATTCGCGATGCACTTAAAAAGTCGATCAACATTCCTGCGGTAAAAGTCATTCTCGATATCGGCGCAGAAAAAGTAATCACCCTCGTACGCCGCATGGGATTTACTCATGATATGCCTGCTGTTCCGTCGCTGGCTCTGGGAGCATGCGAAGTAACAAACATGGAACTGACCTCCGCCTTTGGGGCATTCGCCAATCGCGGAATGCAAGCGAAACCGTTTTATATAGAATCAGTAATTGACCGCCAAGGCCGCGTTCTTGAAAAGAATGAACCCTCTGCAATTCGTGTTCTCGACGAAGAGATAGCGGATCTCACCGCTCAGATGATGCGTTCCGTGGTGGATCACGGGACGGGACACGCGGTTCGCGCTCAAGGATTTCGCCGTCCCGCAGGAGGAAAAACCGGAACCACCAACAAAAATTCCGATGCGTGGTTTGTGGGCTTTACACCGCAGATCGCCTGTGGCGTTTGGCTTGGAGTAGACGAACGCCGCTCCATGGGAAAAGCAGTTACCGGATCAATGGGAGCTATTCCAATCTGGACGAATACCATGCTCGCTCTTCACAAAGGACTTCCGGAAGAGCAGTTCCAGATCTCCGAAAACATAGTTCCCGTGCGATTGGACAAAGCGACAAAACTGCCGGTTGACTCCACCGCGACAAATAGTTTCTACGAATATTTCCTGAAAACAAATCTTCCTTCGGCACATGATCCCATGGACTCAACCGCAACAGACTCCACAGCCATCTCACCGGCGGAAGAGTCCACCGTAGAAGAGTCACACTAACCCTATGGAGATCCGTGACCTTCAAGTTTTCACATCACTAGCTCAGCATCTTCATTTTGCTCGAGCAGCCCGCCAATGCAACCTCAGCCCTTCTGCCCTGACGAGATCGATACAAAAGATCGAACGGGAACTTGATCGCGAACTCTTTTTGCGCGATCGCCGCAGCGTAACACTTACCCCGGCAGGAAAATTGTTCATCGACTACGCCGAACGCTCTCTGAGCGAATGGGAACGCTGCCGTTCCCAGTTAAACAATCGCGATGAAACAGTGCGAGGTGAACTTTCAATCTACAGTTCAGTTACCGCGGTCTACTCAATCTTAGCAAAAATACTCACCCCCTTTCGCCATAGATTTCCCGAAATAACCATTAAACTCTCCACCGGTGATGCCGCGGATGCTCAAAACCGTCTGCTCGACAGGAAAGCCGGTTGCGCTATTGCGGTATGCCCTGCCACTCTACCGCAGGGACTCTCGTTTATCCATCTCATTACGACGCCGCTGATCTGTATCGCCCCCATGGGAAATCCTGCGATTCCCCGCTTTGGTAGAGATGGTCTGATCGATTGGACCGAAACGCCCATGATCCTTTCCGATCGCGGGGAACTGCGAGACACGCTCAATGGATGGTTCCGCCAGCGTTCCATTTCGCCGAACATCTTTGCGCAGGTTTCAGGAAATGAAGCTATTATCGCCATGGTTAGTTTGGGATTTGGCATCGGCGTTGTTCCAGAACTGGTGTTGCAGCAGAGTCCCATGCGCGACAGCGTAAAAACGATTGCCACTCCCCCTTTTAAACCCTACTCTGTTGGGATTCTCTATCCTACGAAGCAAGAAACCGATCCGGTTATTGCCGCATTCCACGAAATTGCTCGCGAAGTCTATTTGTAATCGCATACCAAGAAAACTCGCCACATTAACCAATAACTCACTGTGAGCATATCGCTGTCGGTATGTATATTACACCGCTAAACAAATTCCAAGGAGAAAGAGATGTTTCGTCCAGAGATAAAAGTGTGTGACTGTACGATCCGCGATGGCGGACTTATGAACTCTTCGAACTTTTCACTTGAAACAGTTCGCAATGTGTATAAAGCTGCTTGCGCCAGTGGAATTGATTACGTGGAACTGGGCTACCGCAACAGCAAAGATATGTTCGATCCCAAAGAGTTCGGCCCGTGGAGATTCTGCGACGAAGACATGCTAAAACAAGTGATTACCGGTGTGGACAACCACAAAGGAACCAAAATTGCGGTGATGCAGGATGCTCACAAAGCAGTTGCAGAAGATGTACTCTCCCGCGAAGATTCAGTTATTGACATGATTCGTATCGCCACCTATGTAAAAGATGTAGACAAAGCGATTCACCTGGCAAATTCGGCTCAGGCAAAAGGGTACGAAACCACGATCAATATCATGTCCGTTTCCAACGTAAACGAACGCGAACTGGATGAGGCACTTCAGCAGATCGAAAACGAAACGAAGGTTCAAGCAGTCTATATCGTGGATAGTTTCGGCGCCATGTACAGCGAAGATATTGACTACATGGTGAAAAAATTCCGTTCTATTCTCAAGACCAAAGAGCTGGGAATTCACTGTCACAACCAGCAGCAGCTCGGTTATGCAAACACCATCGAAGCGATAATCCGCGACGTGAACTACGTAGATTCGACTCTCTACGGATTCGGTCGCGCTGCAGGAAACTGCCCTACCGAATTGATAGTGGGATTCCTCAAAAATCCAAAGTACAACATCCGTCCCCTTCTTGAAGTGATCGGAACAGACATCATGCCTATCCGCGAAACCATGCACTGGGGATATTCAATCCCGTACATGATCGCCGGCATGTTGAATCTTCACCCACAAGATGCGATGAACATGATGAAACTCGAACAGGACGGCCACGAGGACAAGTTCAAGTACGCTCAGTTCTACGACAAAATGGTTGAAGAGGATTTCTAAATGACCGGTGCAGAACTTTCCGACTTGATTTTTGCACTTCGCTGTCGCTGTATCGATCGCGATGAACAACTTCGCGAAGAGTGTAATCTTTCGCCGGTAGAGTTTCGCGCACTCACGTCGCTCACCGAAAACGATCAGGTAAGCGCCTCAGAGTTCGCCGAAAAACTCGAACTCTCCCCTTCCCGAATGAGTCGGGTTATCGATCGGATGGTACAGACGGGGTTGATCGAGGTGGAAGCCAATCCTCTGGATCGACGGGCCGTGTTTATCAAACTCTCTTCCCGGGGAGTTAAACAGAAACAGCTGGTCGAAGCGGGGCGGGAATTGTGCAATTCGAAATTGGAAACACTTTTTTCCAAAGAAGATCGCAGAGAAATCGGCGAAGCACTACAAAAGCTCGTATCGGCGTTCTGATATTTGACATTTTGCTGGCACTATAGGTTACGAGAATCTATATTACCAGCGTTCAAAACAATCGAGCAGAAATTCTGCCGGTGGTTATTGAGTGGAGGCCACACCTGTTCCCATCCCGAACACAGAAGTTAAGCTCCACTTCGCCAATGGTACTGCATGGGTAGCTGTGTGGGAGAGTAGGACGCTGCCGGCTTTTATATATGCCCTTTCGGATCAGTTCCGAGAGGGCTTTTTTGCAGGAAAAAACCGATGAAACTATCCTCAGCACTTATGATTATTGCCACGTCTCTTGCCATGGGGCGAGCTGAATCCCCTAAAAACAGTACGCTCTTTCGCGAACTTACCCCGCCGCAAAAGTGGTGGGTGATACGCCACCCCTTTATCGCAAAAAAAGCTCACCACATTTCCTCAGCGGTCAAAGCCGTAGCGGATTCAATCGGCCAAACCGATGCACTCGACCGCGATGGCAATGGCGGTCAGGTCGATGCGTTTCGCCACACCTTTTGGGTCGCTCGATTGACACAAGAACTCGGATCCCGTGCGGCACTTTCACTCGGAAAAGCTCATGAACGAGGAAACTACCACTATTTTCTCGAAAACCGTCTTGAAGATGGTTCTGTTCCCGACAATGAAGCGTGTGATATGGATCTGTTCAACAATGACGTGGGAGCTGAAATCGGCAAAAAACACAAAGAGATCACTGAATCGGAACTAATCGAGCAGGTGCTTCATGCGGTTCGAGAAGGTCAGTGCCGCGTTCTGAAAAAGGACAACAACGGCAACTATCTCACTCGAACCGGAAGAGTTATCACCCGCGAAGAACTTCGGGGAAACTGGCACACAGAAAAATATCTCGTTCCCTCGGACGATTAGAATTCTTTACGTCCCCGCCAATCACATACAAACACCACGATCCTACTCCCATCATTCTGACTATGAATCTATTCACTCACCTCCAGCACCGGTTTCATTATTTCTATGGTCATATTGTTTATACCTCACTCTATCAATTGATCCGATCAGCCACAAAAAACACCCATAGACTTTCCCTTTAAATTCAGTACTTTATAAAAAGCAATACCCTTCATTTCGACTTGTGGCTCCCCATACATCGTTGTACATAGACTATTCTGTGGTCAAAATCAAATTCTGTGATACCATGTTTCATTTCTTTTTCCGTAGATTGAATCCACAGCGAGAAGAATATCTTCACATACACCGACAAACCGGTCACCGTGAGGACACAATCGCAGCCAAACACGGAATCGAAGTACAAACAGATTTTTCAGGAGGATTTCAGTATGAAACTGAACAAGTGGAGTCTCTACAAATCTCTTTCGGCAGCACTCTGCCTCGCGGCATCGCTCTTTGCCGCGCCACATGTGAACGAACAGCACGAGTTTCTTCAGCCCGACGGGAAAAAAGTTCCCGTTATTGTCAACGGCGACGAATTTTATCAGCGCGTGGAAGATCTCAACGGGCGGACCCTGATTCGCGCTGCCGATGGATGGATCTGTTACGCTCGGCTCAACACAGATAGTTCTGACTTTATCGCCGGTGAACGCTATAGCGGCCTGAGTCGTGCAGTAAGTGGATCAGAACCGGTTCACCTCGAACTAAAACCATCAGCGATTCAGGCAAAAGTTGAAAAGACTCAGGAGTTCATGTTCGGCGATGAAAACAGCCGTGCAGAAAATCGCGCCGGATTGGTTCCCTATCCGGTGGTGGGCGAGCGCAAAGGTATCACCATTCTTATCGAGTTCAGCGATCAGGCTGCAGTCGTGAGCAAGGCGGAAGTAGAAACCATGCTCAACGGCGACCAAGGTTCAACGGTAAAAAACTATTTCAAAACCGTATCTGGCGGGAAACTCACCTACACGAATCAGGTGGTGGGATACTACAAAGCAAAAAATCCGAAAACCTACTACGACACACCACAACAGGGCGGTCGAGTACAAGAGTTACTCAACGAGGCACTGGCATGGGTGGCTACAAACCACGCAGATCTTCTACCTCAGCTGACCCAGGAGAACAAAAAACTTACCGCGGTGAATTTCCTCTATGCCGGAAGTCCTTCCAATGGGTGGGCAAATGGACTGTGGCCGCACATGAATTTCACCACGCTTAAAGTGGGAACAAGCGGATACACCACCAACGGCTATCAGATCACGGGACTCAATACGCAGTCAAAAAACATTGGCACATTCTGCCATGAAAACGGTCACCTTCTCCTTCGCTACCCCGATCTCTACCCCTATAATCAAGGTGGATCAAACCACGTTGCGCAGTTCGATCTCATGAGCGCAGGTGGGAGTGGCAACACTCCAGCTCCAATGAATCCCTATTTCCGCAAAGAGAGCGGTTGGCTCACCTATGAAGATATCACCACCGTTACCGATGCGACGATTCAGGTGAACTCCAACGACATGACACGGGCAATCCAGTATCGTCACCCCACCAATTCAAATGTCTTTTTCGTACTTGAATCGATCCAAAAAACAGGACAGTGGAGCAGTTTCGCTCCCGGTAACGGACTGGTTTGCTGGAAAGTGAACAAATCCGGTGACAACCAACAGTCACAGACCCTGCTTCAGGTTGAAGTCGCTGGCGGAACTGGCGCATCGGCACTCATGTCAAACCGAACTGGCGTAGCGTTTTCGGCAACGACAACTCCTGCGGCGACCTGGATCAGGGGAATCGGCGGAAACTCCAACCTCGTCGTAAAAAACCTCAGCGCTTCCGGTCCTACCATGACCTTTGATCTCGGCAACGGGGGAACGCTGGAAAAAACATTCTCGTTGAGCACAATCGCCACAAACGGGACGGTAACCGTATCACCGACGGGCGAACGGTTCAAACCCGACACCAAAGTAACCCTGACTGCAACTCCGAAAGCTGGATATGACTTTACCAGTTGGAGCGGCGATCTTAGCGGTTCAACCAATCCAGCAATCGTAACAGTCACCAAAGACATGGTTATCACGGCTAACTTTACAGCAAAACCGAAAGATTATATCACCATGCCCACGGGAACAAACAATGTGGTTGCTATCAAAGGCGACACCTTGTTCTACGACGATGGCGGTCCTGC
The DNA here is from genome assembly GCA_020048285.1 of bacterium. Lineage (GTDB taxonomy): Bacteria > Fibrobacterota > Chitinivibrionia > Chitinivibrionales > Chitinivibrionaceae > JAIFMU01. Next base: position 43,904 of record JAIFMU010000092.1, read on the forward strand.
AGAAGAGTACTCCGTTCAGAACAGTGGAACAATCACGTTTAAATCGTCCATCGCAGGCAAAAAAGTTCAGATTTCATTCCTTGAATTTGCCATCGAAGATAGTTCAACCGCGCCAAATGGGCAGGGCGGACCAATCTGGGACAGCCTTCAAATTTTCAGTGGATCGACTACGACCAATTCACTCGGTCGCTGGTTTGGTTCGATGAAACCGGGAACATTGACATCAACCGCCGCTGATGGCGCACTGACCGTGGCATTCCATTCCGATGAAGCCACTGTCGGCGCCGGTTGGAAAGCAAAACTCTCGCTGATCGACATGGCTTCAGGTTTCCCTATCACTGTAACCGCAAAAAATGGGTCTGTGAAAAAGATTCCAGAAAAAGCGCTCTACGAAAAAGGCGAAACCGTCAAAGTAGTGGCAGTGCCTTCTGAAGGGTGGTTCTTTACCGGATGGGGTGGCGTCAAGTCAGGATTTGGTGACACCATTGCAATCACTGTAAACGAAGCTGTTTCATTCGATGCGTTCTTTCATAAAAAGAAACTCTTGAACACAGATTTCGGCATTGCCGGTGGCAACCGTGCGAATCATAAAGATCTTTCAGGATCGTTCCATGCGTACAGTTACGAAGGAGCAACCGTGGATAGTTCAAAACTTCGAGGAATAGAGGGAATCCGAGTATCTTACTCAATTCCTAAACAACCTGATGCAAATACATGGCCGGGAATTGGCGTTGGAACCTATGTCGAACAGTCACTCAAAGGTGTTGATTACGTTCGCGTAACCTATCGTTCAGAAAAACCGCTTACTCTGCAACTCTCCACATCGGATGACAAAGAAGCACCCTATGTTGCTGATATGCCAGCGGCAACAGAGTGGAACACCGTTGACATTGCCGTGACATCGCTGAAAGCCGCATCGTGGGGAACAGTGGTCGAGTACGATCCGGCTAAAATGCAAAATGTCAATTTTGCTCCCGAAGTAGATGTTGAAAAAGCGGCTTCTGAAGGAACGATCGAAATTGCGGGACTCTATCTGATCGGTGAATTCACGCCTGTATCACTGCTGAAAACAGCGGGATCAGCAACAGCACTCGGCGTGGCAATTCATCGCGAATCGCTCGCACTGACTCTTCCCGAAGCAGGTCCGTTCACCGTGCAACTGTTCGCACTGAACGGTCGTAAACTCTATGAACTCTCGTCAACCGCAATCAATGCAGGTGTGCAGACCTTTGGGCTTTCACGTCTCGGGTTGGCCTCCGGAGTTGTGGCAGCGCGAGTTCAGACCAAATCGGGATCTCTCGTTAAAACGCTTATGATTCAGTAATCAAAACGTATCCTGATTAGAATGCCACCTCAGAAATGGGGTGGCATTTTTGTTAACAACAGCTTTTTTTGCTGTTGTAATCACATATTTCCTCAGATATTCAATCTAACGCGATCAATAGACCCTATACACAAATCTAACAAGTTATATTATAGTAAGTTACTCCTTAATTCAACAAGTAGGCGCATATGAATCCTTTTCGTGTACTAATCAATCTATACGTCACACAAAAATTGCAAAAACAATCGAAGCGCATTTGTACAAACCACTCTCTCAAACTTCCCAAACTCGCCACAGAAGATGCAAATATTCTAAATGCGATCTTTTTGGAAAAGTGTTACGGAACCTATTTCCCGTTCTTTGAAAATGTAATAATTGTTGATATTGGTGCCCACAAAGGATTTTTCTCACTATTTGCAAAGCACTTTTCTGGACCACAGAGTCAAATTTTTGCATTAGAGCCGGTTCGTTCAAACAGACAAACAATTATCAATACGTTACACGCCAACAACATTGAGTCAATTGTAGTTCTTCCTTATGGCATTGCGAAAGAATCAAAAAAAGTACCAATTTCACTGAGTCTGAGCTGTAATCATTCACTTTTCTCGTCAGTAATCGAGCGATCTGCTGGCACTAAATACAATGAAACTGAGGAAGTCCAACTTCTAACGTTTGCAGATTTCAAAACTCAAAATGGATTATCACATATAGATTTCCTGAAAATCGACTGCGAAGGAACAGAATATGAGATTATCGAATCAATGAGTTGTGAAGAATTGCAATCTATAAAAGTAATTTCAATGGAAATACATGATCTTCGCGATCAAGGAATTGCACCTCGAGTTATAATCGACAAACTACAGTCTGCCGGATTTGTAATCGCACGATACGAACCGACCCCAACAGAAGCGGACGTGATCGCAATTATGTTGGTCGCAACAAATCATCATTACGGGAAATGTGCGAAATAGTAATCGGCAATACGAAACTTCACACAACGTCCTAACGTATTCTTTCGCAGAACTTGGTCGCTTTAACTAATTCTCACATACAGAATCGGCGGTCGTAAGGTATTTTCTTCCTATATACTAAACGAGGAGAAAAAGATGACAATTGCGGGGATTTGGAAAAGCTGGAACGAAAATATACAACACCCCTACAACTCACTTGTTACACCAACTTCCGACACCGAGACGGCTCAGATTGTTAAAACCACGCGATCAGTGCGCGTGATCGGAACAGGCCGTTCATCGGCGGACATTATCGCCGGAACTGACACACTGATCTCCTTAGAAAAAATGACCGCCATCCGATCGTTCGATGAATCTTCCCGCGAAGTGACCGTTGAATGCGGCATGTTGCTTTCTGATCTAATCAAATTCGTAGAATCCAAAGGGTGTGCAATCCCTTGCCTTCCCGATATTGACTGTATATCTGTCGGTGGCGCGATCACCACGGGAACTCACGGAACAGGGCGGGAAGGGAAAATCATGGCGGACTATATTATCGCCATGACAGTTATTCATCCCGACGGATCTATCGCGACAGTCACCGAAAATGACAAAGAGATAGGCGCATATCGCCTCTCTGTGGGTGTGCTTGGCGTGATTACCGCGGTGACATTCCGCTGTGTGCCGATCTATAATCTTCAGGTTCGTGAAGAGCCGGTCAGTGATTCGATCTGGCTGAAAACGTGGAAAGAAGAGTTTGAAAAGAACGAATTTCTGCGCGTACTCTGGCTTCCTCACACCGATTTCGGATATGTAATTCGCGGGAATCTCCTCCCCGAAGGTCAATCGCCGGAACGTATTCCCGCGCCGGAATTCAGCAAACACCGCCGAACGTTTTCGCGGATTCTCTACAAATTTACGCCCCAGTTCCCCCAGTTTACCGCATTGGCGAATAAAATCCTGAAATCGCTCTTTTTCTCAGCCAAAACCGCCACCTACGGAACGCTCTACGGAGCAACTGTGACTAAGTCCCGCGGTTCCACGCTGGAACTGGCCGAGTGGACGATCCCCTTTTCGCGATTCGATGCGCTTTTTGCGGAACTGAAAACTGAACTCAACAGCAACTCGAACAAAGCGTATGCGCATATCCCTATGGATGTTCGATTTATCAAAAAAGATTCCGCTTGGTTGTCCTACGCCTGCGAAGAAGACACGGTGACCATCGGATGCGTTAGCCGAATCGCTCACGAAGCTGACCGCTACCACGCGTTCGAAAAAGTCGAAGAGATTTTCCTGAAACATGGCGGCCGTCCTCACTGGGCTAAACGATTTAAATCCGGTTCAGCAGAACTGAAACCGCTGTTCCCTCGCTGGGATGAATTTATCGCCCTTCGCCGGAAAATCGACCCGGATGGAAAGTTCCTCAACGCCTATCTAAAACGAATTTTTGAATAACGACGCAGAGAAACAATGATACAACGACACATCGAAACTGCATTGAATCTATGAGTCGTTCTATCGTTGAATCGTCCCTGAAAGGATTCCCCATGTTCCACAAACTTTCCGGTGTGATTTTCGATTTCGACGGGGTGCTCACCGACAGTCTCGCCACCCATTCACAGGCATGGAACGAAGCGTACAAGGTTCTCTTTGGAAACTACCCGCCGGTGAACAATCGTTCTGAACTTACCGGTCGATCCTCGCTAAAAATCGCCGAATATCTCTGTTCATTGGAACAACACGACGGGCGCGCGGAGGATCTGGCCGAAGCAAAACTTCGGATTCTTCTTTCCGGTGAACTGCCCCCACTTTTTGAAGGGGTCAACGAACTCTTTCAGCTGCTCACCACGCGGAATATTCCTTTTGGCGTAGGAAGTAATGCTCCTTCGGCGTTTATTCGCAAGACGCTCGAACAGTGTCCATGTGCGCCATCGGTTGTTCGCGGCTACGAAACTGTCGTCACCCCCAAACCAGCACCGGATCTCTTTCTCGAAGTGGCGAAAGAGCTCTTTCTCTCGCCCTATCAGTTCGAATCGGTTATTGTTGTGGAAGATTCCCCCACGGGTATCGAAGCGGCAGTGGCGGCGAATATGATGCCCGTGGGTGTATTGACCACTCATCAGGAAAGTCAACTGAAAAAAGCCGGAGCTGCGATCGTGCTCCCTTCGCTTCGGGAACTAATCAACCTGCTTTCTCAGTAACCAGAACGATCTTATACCAATCAGTGTGCCTATTCGTTGCCAATTTGGCATCACATCTTTTCTTCCGCGTACCATACGGAACCCTTTTGATTCATATCTTTACATCGTGACCGGAGCAGTTTCCCTTCACGATACTAACTACTTTCAAAGGGGCCTACCATGGCAAAACAGTATCTTTTCGCGGTTACTATTAAGTCGCGCCACAAATATGGCACGCATTGATATATTTTAGGGCATGGAAAAACTAAATTTAAAAACAGTAGAAAAAGTCGTCCG
>JAIFMU010000215.1 GCA_020048285.1 bacterium
TAAGCTATGAGATACATATACGTATGTAAGTATATAATCTGCAGACTCAGATTGCCATTCTTTACCTCTTTTTACCGATAGAACTTCACCACCCAGGATACTTAGCCACGATCGCATCCTGAACAGGATCATTGTAGTTGTATTCTGAGATATGCCACTCTCCACACTCATGAAGATCCACTGCCATTTCTCGAATCACTTCACGAAGTTCTAGGGGGTCAAGCCATTTTCGATCGATCACAGATTCACCCCATAGTGCTCCAAGAATGTTCCCCGTTATAGCACCCGTTGAATCAGAATCACCTCCGTGGTTCACTGCCATGATTACGCCATGGCTGAAATCGTGAGCAGATAGTGCACAGAAAATCGAGATCGCCAGTGCCTCTTCCGCAATCCATCCTTCGCCGAGAAGTTCGATGGCCCGAAGCAGCTCCATTTCCCGTCGATGGCATTCAAGGGCAAGATCAACAGCCTTGGTAGTTTCTTCGTAATCAGTTTTTGTTTTTGCAATTGACATAGCCGTGTTAATTGATTCCATAAGGTCTTTGCCATTGGCCAGTTCACAGATCATAGCGGCTAAGAATCCACCCGTGATCTGCCCCGTTGGATGGCCATGAGTAATTGCACAGACATCTATACCAAATTCGAATGCAGCTGGAGCAGTTCTTCCTCGTGAAGCTGCATAGAGTCCACACGGAGCTGTTCTCATGACACCACCACATCCTTTACTTCCATTGCGACCACTCTTGGTTCCCAGCGAAAGAATACAGGTTCTTCCCGGGGCACGTTCGCTGAACAGTTCTTGATGTCTGATCAACCACCCATCGAGTTCGTCGATCTTCGGGCTCTTGAGATTCTGTGTTTCTAACCAGCGATGGTACGCGTGTTCGACACAACCAGTCTCTGATCCAATACCACGAAGTGATCCTCTAGTTAAACTGCGTAGCATCCCTTCGGCAGTGAAGAGGGTCATCTGCGTATCGTCGGTGATCTTTCCGATACCACCATAAGCCGGTGCATAGTTAGTAATACCCCGTGATCCAAACTGGCGGATAATCTCCTCTTGGGACAGAAACTCCACTGGAGCTCCAAGTGCGTCTCCGATAGCTCCTCCGAGAAGACAGCCGATGTATTTGTCGAGATTATTCATTAGTTCCTACCTTCTGAACGAGTGAATACAGCACAGCGGATTCCGGGACGCGATGATGTGTCGATTCCCAGAATCGGGTTTTCGCACGCCGGATCAAACGAATTGAACAGCTTTTCCAGCTCCTCCATTGAAGTATCATCCGAAGCTTGGTAGATCGTTATGTCACCTTCTGGAATTGGCGAATTAGGCACGGCATCGAGAACTGTCACATCCAGAGAGTCAGTCCCGCAAAAGACCGATTCGAAGTCTGATTTACCCAGTCGAACGACAGTGTTGGTTCGAAACAGCTCTTCGGGGAACCGGTTCAAGATCATCTCCGAGGAGACCGTTTTCATTGATGTAAAGTAATCGATAATCATGCGTTAGCCTTTCTTCTCGAACGGGGTGCTCTCATTTCACATACTCGTTCGGCCATGGAACTGAACACTTCAGCCACACCTTCACGGTCACAATCAAACTGAACTGCACTATCACGACTTATCCCAATCGATTCAGCACTTGAAAAGGCATCCTGATTGGCTGCTATGAAGAGAAATTCCCATGCATACTTTTCTGATTGATGCTTAATCATCCGCTTGATCTGCTTCTGCGAATATTCCTCGCTTGAGTTCTCTTCGCCGTCGGTAAGAATTGCAATGATCACCTTGGATGGACGATCAAACTCTTCCAAACGTGCCTGTTTTTCGCCGATGTCATCGATTGTCTTTCCGATTGCGTCAAAGAGCGCTGTTGAACCACGGGGTACGAATGTTTTTGAGGTGAGATTTCGAACCTTGTCGAGAGGAATTGTGTCGAATAAAAGTTCGTACTGATCATCGAAAAGCACCAGCGTGCTATCTGCAGTGCCTTCAATTTGCTTTTGTGATTCGATAAACGAGTTGAATCCGCCGATCGCATCGGACTTGATACTTTCCATCGATCCGGAACGGTCGAGGATCGTGACAATGAGAGAGTGGTTTTCGCGTGCCATAGTAGCTCCTTGATTAGTTGTTCAGAACTAATATATCCGCCGAGTCGGAATTTTGGTGTTCCGGTTTATGGAAAAGTGCAAGCATATTCAGAAAAATTACAACATTAAAGTCAGTATGTATCTTTTCCGGTTTGTCGCATATCTTTGTAGAATCGGTACCAAAATTCATCAATTGGGGTAAATCCGGTTTTTTGCTCCGGTCAATCCGTTGCCTAATTTTAGCGTTAAATAAACATTTTTTCATACTGTTTTTTTACTTGTAATCCCGCTTGGGAAGAGCTATTATTGAGTTACTTGAGTGGAAAAACGCGGAACTTTTCCCTTTACAATTGAAACATAAGTATTGGGGTAAATCCGGTTTTTTGCTCCGGTCAATCCGTAGACGGTATGAATGAGTTTTTGAACAGTCTCTACGGAGGTTTTTTATGAGTAATGAAAAATGGTTGGTTATCGGCAATGAAATTGCAGATCATATTGTCAAGATACTTGGCCATCATAAAGTGAATGGAGTAGCAGTTACACCAGAACGTGCTTCACAGGAGTTTGAGAAAATTCAAGAAACGTACGCTGGAGTTATTCTCACTAATAACGGGATGTATTGGAATGATATTAGCACATTTCTAAAAAAATGGCACTATAGCAATATCCGAACAATCGTTACGTCGGGTCATATCACAGAACAAATAATGAGCGAATGGAACAGCTTGGGAGTAGGAGCAATATTATCGCTCCCGTTTCCGGTAGAAGATCTAATGAATGTAATCGCGGATTGAGTAATTGAAGCAGGCTGGCTATGAAATGTTGCCTGCAAAAGGGAAGAAGTATATGGAATGGTTACCCAAGAAGTATCTGCCACTAATACCAGAAGAGCTAAGTGAGCTTGAAAACAGCAGTGTATTTGTAGAAGTTTTTAAAGATCATAGGGGAGAAAACTTTCACAGCGATTTGTTTTATTACTATTTAAGATTTCCATTAGCTCTTAAATACTTTTTGCAATGGATGAAAACAAAAAATCCATCAATAGCCTTGCATGAATACAGTCAGGCAACCATTAGACGTGAGTGGAAGAGAATTGATATTTTGATATTGAATAATGACAAAACAAAGGCCATTGTATTCGAAAATAAATCAAATAATGCTGGAGATATGCCAGAGCAGCTAATGCGCTATCGTGAGGAACTTTATGCTGAAGGCATTTTTGTAGATGGTTACCTTTACTTGAATCATTCAACACTTAAAGAACCGGACTATGCCGGTGAAGCGGGTTATGAAAAAATCGAACCCAAATTGGTAATAGGTCAGTTGATTGGCGGCGATCACAGCTTTGTGCATAATGTCATCGAGCCTACGCTTAGAGATTCGAACGATATTCGCCTTTCTGCACTCTCAAAAGAACTCAATGCACTTTTTTCAACTATTGTTTATGGAGGTTTCAATATGGAAAACATGAAAGAATTTGTTAACGAACTTAAAAAAGGCTCAAACTATGCGGAAGCATTAGAGTTCTCCCAAAGGTTAGAGCAGGTTGGCCAGTTTCAGAGAGAAGAATTTTTTAATTATTGCCAAGATGAATACAAGGGAATTACTCTCAAAAAGTTCTATAGTGTTGATATCTCCTTTGTAAACATTAACTTCAACGATGCTTTAGTAAGATTTGAATTACTTTTCAATTTAACAGGAGTTACCCTTACCATAGTTGATTCTCTCGGGCGGACAATAGAAGATTTAATAACAGAAATGGGTGATTCGTGGCCGTTCAGTGCCACACGTGAAAAAAAATACAACGACAGGTTTGGTGCCGACATCTGTGCTATTTTTGAAACAGAAGAGTTGAAAAGAAGATTCGATTCAATCATTCGTCTCTTTTTTGGCAAGTAAATTTTGTGTGCAATTTAGATTGGCGGTGGAACATCCATCGCCTTTTTCAAAGTGTTTTAGGGCATTCTATCAGGCAATAATCCAAGTTTTGCATAAAGCCCCAATGGAGCTAAAATTGCAGATTCCACTCCAGCTTGTTTTGAAATGTTTTTCTCTAATTCCGAAGGCGTTGTGTGGCGATTGGAGGGACTTTTCGAGTTCCTCCCAAAGTATGCAGTATTAAGAAATTTTAATTTTAAGGGGCTAACCATGGATAATTCTTCTAATTCTTACAGATCAGATAATGTTTCAATTCGCAGTGTACCTACAAGATTATCGGGCTTAGTAAATTTCCTCGTCAACGAAAAGGGTGTTGATACAGAGGTACAGTTGTTTGAAGCTGATCTTACTCGTGAGCAGTTGGCAGACATTTCTACAGGAAACATATCTGGTAAACTTAAGGAGATGATCCTCGTATGCTATGAAAAGATACTGGTGTACAATAATTTAAAGAAGGAACGTAATGTAAAGGTAGTCACAATAAAAGGTTAAGTAGTAAAGGGGGAAAAGTAGGAAATGGAAAATTGCACACGCTATGTTTTCTGAAAATATTTCAACTAAGAGTTTGATACTTACATGACGAGTATTTATAACTACCATCGCCTTTTCCACAGGAGCCCCCAATGCGATTAGTCTGTATGTCCGACACGCACAATCAGATTCACAAGTTTGAATTTGCCATTCCCGATGGTGACGTGTTTGTGTTCACTGGCGATCTGTCGGGAACAAGTCACGACTGGTGTGGTTTGAATCTTTTCAAGGAGTTTTTGAACGGACTTCCTCACCGGCATAAGATTGTGATCGCGGGGAACCACGACTTTCTTTTTGAAAAACAGAAAGGAAGTGATCTTCTATGTGCTAAGAACATTCACTATCTCGAAGATTCCGATGTGACAATCGACGGCGTTCGGTTTTATGGAACACCGTATCAGCCGGTCTTTTTTGATTGGGCATTCAATGTCGAAAATCCAGTTCGACTTCGCCGTAAATGGGTTCAGATTCCCGATGAAACAAATGTTCTTCTGACACATTGTGCACCGTATGGAATTCTGGATCGCACCGTTCGCGGTGATTTCACCGGATGTCCCATGCTTCGCGACCGAGTGCGAGAGCTGAATCAGCTCAAAGTTCACTGTTTCGGCCATATTCACGAATCATACGGCGTGCTTGAAAAAGAAGGTGTAACCTATATCAACAGTTCGACCTGCGATATAAACTATCTGCCGGTCAATCCTCCGATTGTGATTGACATTTGAAAGAGAGTTATCTATGAGTTTAGAATTTGAACCGGATTTTTCCTGTTATGCACACTTAAAAGTGATCGGCATTGGCAACAACTGTTTGGAAATTATGAATCTCCTTGCCGAAGAACCGACCAATCCAGAAGTCCCGCTGGTTGAGTTTGCGGTCATTGGGAATTCTAACACAGCAGTCAATCCGATGATTGTTCAACTTAAAGAGAGTTCTAATGAACAGATTGAACACTTCCTTAGAGACTGTGATCTTCTCACGCTTTGCATTGATACTCGTGATAAAAATGAGTTTGAGGTTCTTGAACAGATTAGCAATATAGTGCAAAATGAGATTTGTACTGTTACGATTGTTGTTCACGGGAATGGCGATATCGCAACCGTTGCTACTATAGACACTATGAAAATCATGATCAACAGGGATGAGAAACCATTTTGTTGTTCATATCAAAAGGATGTCATAAAAGCTATTCATTGTTATGCTGACGGGATTCTTCAGCATGGTTTGTTCGGGGTGGATTATGCCGATTACAAAAATGTAATTGACCATTCCAAGACCGCACATTTCTGTTATTTCACTTTAGATCCAGAACTTCACACCTTTGAAACCTGTTTACATGATATTCGTTCCTTTTTCAACGACAACGATAGTTTTAAAAATCCCATAGGTGCAATGATAACGATTTCAAACTACCTTGAATACGGCCTTCTGGAAATTGAAACAATCCATCAGCTTGTTAATGATTTCATGAGCGAAGATACAAATAAGATTGTATCGATTCCTTCTCAGCCGGCAGTGCAAGGTGACTTGGAAGTATCAATACTTTTTACTTATTGAAATTTATCAATCGTCAAAGATTAGGAATATCGAGAGATCATCGCATTAACCTCATCAAGCATCCTCACACGCAGCTCCTCCGGCTCGATCACTTCCGCACCAGCCCCAAACTGGAGCACCCATCTCGCCACCGCTGGAAGTCCTTCTGATTCAAACCGGATCTCACATCCGCCATCTTCAAGCTGAATTACCTCCTGCGTCTCATGATGAAACCGAGTATCGACATGAGGAGCGGTCTTCGCATCAAAGCGAATTACAAACTGATACGACTTGCCGTCAGTCCAGTTGTCGAATCCCTGATTGAGGAAATCGCCGGGATCGTACTCGTCGGGAATTGCGTAGGTCTCAACTAACTGAGTTACCGATTCAATACGCGAAATCTTAAACTGAAGGATCTTTTCGCGCTGAGCATACCACGCAAGAAGTGACCACTCTCCAGCCTCGTTCACGAAAGTATAGGGATGAACAGTTCGCAGCTCAGGTTCACACCCCGGCTTGCGATAGCGTATCGTCACCGCTTTACGAGAAAGATAGGCTGTAAACAACGCGTGAACCACAGCACGATCCAGATTACCCGTGATATGGCCCGTTCTGAATTTCACAGAGCTTTCCATAGATCGAATCGAATCCCGCAGATCAGGATCGAGAATCTTATCAAGCATGAGTGAATAGAGCTCTTTCGCTTCCGGTTCGAATGCTGATCCTCCGTACTGGCAGAGCGCCGTATGGCCAAGAAGAAAGGCCATGGTCTGTTCTTCAGATAAAGCAAACGGTGAAGGGCAATCGATGTCCGCGTAACTTCTGAACCGACCTCTCTTGGCGATCTCGCACCCTTGCGATTCTAACCAGAGAAAATCGTTGAACAGGGTTCGTACATCAACGTTGTACTGTTCTGCAAACTCTTTT